>NZ_CP067124.1:3460000-3557425 GCF_028553725.1 Paracoccus alcaliphilus | reverse complement strand
CTTCATCCGACCTGTCTTTCCTGTCCCCAACCCCGCCGGTTAACCCGGCGGGCCAGATGCGATGTCACCTTCGCCCGGCTTGCGGCCACACGCCTTTCAAACGGCCGATGGCCGTCTGCAAGGCGTACTGCCCGAACCAAACCAATAAGACAGGTCTGACCGGGGTCGGTGGCAGCCGACCACGGCAGAACTGCGGGCAGTATCAGGGTTGCCCCAGAAATTCCGCCCGGTCGCATCTTGCTGCCTGTCTGTAAGGTCCGGCGCAGGACGCGACCTGTCCCCAAGGCGATGTGAATCGCTGGATGAAACTAGCAACACTCTCGGCTGCGGCGCAACCGAACTATGCGCTTGACACAGGCTTTGCCTCATCGAATCTCCGAGACCATTGACTCGATGGAATAATTTCTCCAGCCGCCTGAAAATTAAGGAATATTAACGCTGCGTTAACGAATTTCGCATTTGCAGAAAAGCAAAACGGGCGCGGGAAAAATACCCGCACCCGATCTGAGATTGAGGCCCTTAGCGGGCCGATTTCCAACGTTTTTGCGTCCCGAGGGACACGGGACTTAAGCCGCCGACAGCGCCTTCACGCGGGCCGACAGGCGCGAGATTTTCCGCGCCGCAGTATTCTTGTGAACGACGCCCTTGGTGACGCCCCGCATCAGTTCGGGCTGGGCCGCCTTCAGCGCGTCGCGGGCTGCGTCGGCATTGCCGCTGGCGATGGCTTCCTCGACCTTGCGCAGGTAGGTGCGGATGCGCGAACGGCGGGCTTTGTTGACATCGGTGCGGCGCAGCGTCTGGCGCGCGCGTTTCTTGGATTGCAGCGTATTGGCCATGGATCGGGTCCTATCGAGTCTTCAGCGTTTCAGTCGCGCAAAAAGACCCAAGACACCGCCCTTCCGAAGAAAGGCAGACATGATTCTTGCCTAAGCGGGCCCACGCGCATGTAAGCGCAGCCCTATAGGCGATGGTGCGGCGAAAGGAAAGGGGAAAAGCAAGGACAGATCAGCGGTCGCGGAATTGCGGTTCGCGTTTTTCCAGAAAGGCGGCCATGCCTTCCTTCTGGTCCTCGGTCGCAAACAGCGCGTGAAACAGCCGCCGCTCGAACAGCAGCCCTTCGCGCAGCGTGGTCTCATAGGACCGGTTGACCGATTCCTTGACCACGCGCACCGTCACCTGCGACTTCTCGGCGATCTTGCGGGCGGCCGACATGGCCTCGGCCATCAGCTTGGGCGTCGGCACGACGCGGCTGACAAGGCCCGAGCGTTCGGCCTCGGCCGCGTCCATGAAACGGCCGGTCAGGTTCATGTCCATCGCCTTCGACTTGCCCACGAAACGGGTCAGGCGCTGGGTGCCGCCGATGCCCGCGACCACGCCCAGATTGATCTCGGGCTGACCGAATTTCGCATTCTCGGCGCAGATGATGAAATCGCAGGCCATCGCCAGTTCGCAGCCGCCGCCAAGCGCATAGCCGCTGACCGCCGCGATGATCGGCTTGCGCACCCGCATGATCGCCTCGATCGGGCCGGTGAACATGTCGCCGGTAAAGACATCGACAAAGCTCTTGTCGGCCATTTCCCTGATGTCGGCCCCGGCGGCAAAGGCCTTTTCGCTGCCGGTGATGATGATGCAGCGCACCTTGTCGTTGCGATCGGCCTCGGCCAGCGCATCCGACAATTCGGTCAACAGGGCCATGTTCAGGGCGTTCAGCGCCTCGGGCCGGTCCAGGCGGATCACGGCGACCTCATCCTCGATTTCGACAACGATGGTTTGATAGGCCATGAACCTGCTCCTTCGGCTGTAACCCTTGCTGCCCCGACTCCTAGCAGCAAGCGCGCGGCAAAGCCAAGCGCCTCAGCGCTGGCAGCCGGGGCAGTAAAAGCTGGACCGGCCCGACTGGACCACCCGCCTGATGATGCCGGCGCAGCCGGGCGCAGGGCAGGGGGCGCCCTCGCGGTCATAGACGCGGAAGCTGTGCTGGAAATAGCCCAGTTCGCCGCTGGCCTGACGGTGATCGCGCAGGGATGATCCGCCCGCCGCGATGGCATCGGCCAGAACCTCGCGGATATGGCCCGCCAACGCCTCCAGCCGCGCGGCCCCGATCCGCCCCGCCGCCCGGCGCGGGTCGATATGCGCGCGGTGCAGCGCCTCGCTGACATAGATATTGCCCAGCCCGGCAACGATGCGCTGATCCAGCAGCGCCTGTTTCACCGGCGCGCGGCGACCTGCGAAACGCGCGGCCAGATAGGCGGCGTTGAAACCCGGATCGAAGGGTTCTGGGCCAAGGTGGTCCAGCAGCGGATGGGCGGTGCCGTCACGGATCAGATCGACCATGCCGAAGCGGCGGGCATCGTTGAAGGTGATGGTGGTGCCCGATTCCGTCACCAGCACGACATGATCGTGGCGCGCCAGCACCGACGGATCGCGGTGGAAACCGGCCAGCCCCGCACCCTCGACCAGCATCCGGCCCGACATGCCCAGATGCATCAGCACCGTGCCGCCGCGATCCAGATCCGCCAGCAGGTATTTCGATCGCCGGCGCAGCGCCGTCACCCTGGCCCCGGTCAGCACCTGCACCAGATCGGGGGGGAGCGGCCAGCGCAGATCGGGGCGGCGGGCCTCGGCCCGGGCGATGCGCTGACCCTCCAGATGCGGCTGAAGGCCGCGACGGACGGTTTCGACTTCGGGCAGTTCTGGCAATCCGAACCCTTTCGCTGCATTGTGCCGAAGGCGCATTTGTGAACATTGTGCGCGCGGCACGCCAGACCTATCTGGCCCCCGACAGCAGAAACGGCAAGCGCGATGAGCGAGAAGAAACAGACCCATTTCGGTTTCCAGACCGTGGACGAGGACGACAAGGCCGGGCTGGTCCACGGCGTCTTTTCGCGTGTGGCCGCGCGCTATGACCTGATGAACGACCTGATGAGCGGCGGCATCCATCGCGTCTGGAAGAATGCGATGATGGACTGGCTGGCCCCGCGCGACGGCCAGCATCTGCTGGATGTGGCGGGCGGCACCGGCGATATCGCCTTCCGCTTTCTGGATCGCGCGCCGGGTGCCCGCGTCACGGTCTGCGACATGACCGAATCCATGCTGGTCGAGGGTCGCAAACGCGCCGAGGCGGCCGAAAAGGCCGACCGGCTGGCATGGGTGACGGGCGATGCGATGCGCCTGCCTTTCGCCGATAACAGCTTTGACCGCTATACGATCAGCTTTGGCATCCGCAACGTCACCCGCATCCCCGATGCGCTGGCCGAGGCGTATCGCGTGCTGCGCCCCGGCGGGCGGCTGGTGGTGCTGGAATTCAGCCAGATCCCGGTGCCTGCGATGCAATGGGCCTATGACCGCTACAGCTTCAATGTCATTCCGGCGATGGGGCAGGCGGTGACGGGGGATCGCGACAGCTATCAGTATCTGGTCGAATCGATCCGCAAATTCCCCGATCAGGAGGCTTTCGCCGAAATGATCCGTCAGGCCGGTTTCGGGCGGGTGCAATGGCGCAACCTGTCGATGGGCATCGCCGCGCTGCATTCGGGCTGGAAGCTGTAAATGCGTGGTCCGCACAATATCCTGCGTCTGGTTCGTACAGGCGCCACCTTCGAACGATCCGGCGCGATGGGTGTGGCGCTGGATGCGCTGGATGCGCCGCCGCGTCTGCGGCTGGCCGCGCGGGTGCTGGGCTGGCCGTTCCGCTGGATGGGCTATCGCGGCGACCCGAACCTGCCGCCGGTGACGCGGGCGATCACTGCGCTGGGTCCGGCCTATATCAAGTTCGGCCAGATCCTTTCCACCCGCGCCGATGTCGTCGGCACCGAACTGGCCGATCAGCTGCGGATGTTGCAGGACCGGCTGCCGCCCTTTCCGACCGATCAGGCCAAGCGGATCATCGAGACCGAACTGGGCCGCCCCGTCGATCTGATCTTTTCCGAGTTTTCCGAACCTGTCGCGGCGGCATCCATCGCGCAGGTCCATCGCGCCCGCATCCGCGAAACCGGGCAGGAGGTCGCGGTCAAGGTCGTCCGCCCCGGCATCGAGGGCGCCTTCCGTCGCGATATCGACGCCTTCCATTTCGCCGCCGGAATCATCGAGGCGCTGTCGCCCGCCACCCGCCGCCTGCGTCCCCGCGACGTGGTCAGCCATTTCGAATCGGTCGTGTCGGGAGAGTTGGACCTGCGGCTGGAGGCGGCCTCGGCCTCGGAATTCGCGGAAAACACCCGCGACGACGAAGGCTTTGTCCTGCCCCTGCCGATATGGGAGCTGTCGTCGCGCCGGGTGCTGACCTCGGACTGGGCCGAAGGCCTGCCGCTGGGGGATCGCGATGCGCTGATCGCCGCTGGTCACGACGTGACGCATCTGGGCCGCCGGGTGATCCAGCTGTTCCTGCAACATGCGCTGCGCGACGGGTTCTTTCATGCCGACATGCATCACGGCAACCTGAAGGTCGCGGCGAATGGCGATATTCTGGCCTATGATTTCGGCATCATGGGCGAGATCGACGCCTATACCCGCCGGGTCTATGCCGAGATCCTGATGGGCTTTATCAGGCGCGATTACCGCCGCGTCGCCCGCGTGCATTTCGAGGCCGGCTACGTTCCGCGCGACCGAGACGAGGCCGCCTTTGCCCGCGCCCTACGCGCGGTCGGAGAGCCGATCTTCGGCGCCGATGCCAGCCGCATCTCGATGGCGAACCTTCTGGCCTATCTGTTCGAGGTGACCGAGCGTTTCGGCATGCAGACCCGCACCGAACTGATCCTGCTGCAGCGCACCATGGTCGTGGTCGAGGGCGTGGCGCGTTCGCTGGACCCGCAGTTGAACATGTGGCAGGCGGCCAAGCCGGTCGTCGCGGATTACATCAAAGGCAGCCTTGGCCCCCGCGCGATGGCCCGCGACGCGACCGAGATCGTGCAGACGCTTGGCCGCTATGGCCCGCTGCTGCCGCGCATGGTCGAGGATATGCTGTGGCGGCGCGCCCACCCCGAGCCCCGGCCGCAACCGCCGTCGCGCGCGCGCCGCTGGATGCCGATCGTGGCGGCGGGCGGGACGGCCTTCATCCTTGGCGGCGGGCTGGGTCTGATGCTGGGGTGATCGGTCGGGCGATTGTCCACGATTATCGAACAATCTGCGCGACAATCAATGACTACAAAATTATGACAGTCGCGAATATCTCCCTTCTGTGACGCGGCACGATGCCGCGACAGATGGAGTAAGACGACGAAAAAAGTAGCTTTTGCGCTGACCGCGCTGACCGCGCTGACCGCGCTGACCGCGCTGACCCTTTCCCTTGGTTCCGCCTATGCCGGCAACCTGTCCCTGGCACTGGGCCAGCATGACGATGCGCCGGTTCAGTTCGACGCCAGCCGCAATGTCGATGTGAAGGCAGCACAGGTGGTCAGCGCCCAGGAACGGTTCAAGCTGGGCCTGTCGAACAATGATGTCGTGACCGTGACCAACTTCGGCGGCGATGTGGTTGCTTCGGGCTTTGCGGGAGAACGCTGATCGACGAGTGACCAGACAGCCATTCGTGGCTGTGAAGCGAACAACCGGGCATGATTGCCCGGTTTCAATTTTGTCGCGGCCGTCGCATCCTTTCCGCCACAACGGCGCAACCCAGCCCAGGGACGATATGGATACCGCGATCCTCAGAACCTTTCTGGCCATTCTGGACGAGGGTAGTTTTGCCGCGGCGGCGCGGCGCATGGGGATCTCGAAAAGCCTGTGCAGCAAGCATATCGCGGATCTGGAGGCCGATCTGGGCGTGCGGCTGCTGACCCGGACGACGCGCACCGTCACGCCGACCTCGGTCGGGTTGCTCTTTGGCGAAAGGTTGCGCGATTCGCTGGCGGTTCTGGATGCCGCGACCGACGATGCGCGGGCCAGTTCGGGCCATCCGTCGCGATTTCTCAAGATCGGCTCGTCCATCTTCCATATGCTGAATATCCTGCAACCGCATATCCTGACCTTCATGGACCTTTATCCCGATATCCAGCTGGAGATCGTGCTGGATGACGGCAAGGCGGATCTGATCGGCGATGGCTTCGATGCCGTCATCAGGATCGGGCATCTGGCCGATTCGACGCTGATCGCACGCAAGCTGCATGAAGTGGCCGTCTGGATGGTCGCCTCGCCCGCCTATCTGGCCGAATATGGCGAACCGCAGACGCCCGACGATCTGGCCGGGCACAAGAACCTGCATTACACCAACGTACGTAGCGCGTTCACATGGCCGCTGAAACGGAACGGAGAGATCGTCCATCAGCGGATCCAGCCCGCCTTTTCGACCAACAACACCGATATGCTGCGGTCGCTGGCAGTGAATGGCAAGGGAATCGCGCTGCTGCCGGATTTCGTCGCGCGCAAGGATTTCGAAGCCGGGACGCTGGTGCAGGTGCTGGGCGATTATGCGCTGCCCGATATTCCGGTCAATCTGGTCTATCCATCGCGCAAGTTGATGACGGCGGCGATGCGCTGCTTTCTGGACTATATGCGGGGGTTGAAACTGGCCTGAGGGGTGCGCTCAGCCCAGCAACTGACCAAGGATTTCGGACAGTTCCGCCGGGCGGACCGGCTTGGCCAGAACCGGCACGCCAAGCGCCGCGCAACCGCGATTGACGCCGGGATCGCGATGCGCGGTGACCATGACTGCAGGCAGATCCTGCCCGGCCTTTTCACGCAGCGAGCGGATCGCCCGCAACCCGGTATCGCCGTTTTCCAGACTGTAATCGGCGACGATCACATCGGGCGGATCGTCGGTCATGCTGGCCAGCGCCTCTTCGGTGCTGCCGGTCAGGCGCGGAATCATGCCCAGACGGTCGCGCAGGATCATCTCGTATCCGCGCTGCATCCCGGCGTCGTTCTCGACCACCAGCGCCACCCGCCCGCGCAGCGCCAACAGCGAGTGTTCCGGCGGATCGCTGCGGCGCGGCTGGACCTGTGCGTCGATCAAGGGCAGGCCGACGCGAAAGGTCGTGCCGCGCATGGCCTCTGATTCCAGCCGGATCGGGTGGCCCAGCTTGTTGCAGGCGCGGCGCACGATCGACAGGCCCAGCCCCATGCCCGGCGTCGCCGCATCATGGCTGAGCCGCTGGAACTCGTCAAAGATGCGGTTGCGATCCACCGCCGGGATGCCGACGCCGGTGTCATGGACCTGCAACCAGCCCATCGGGCCGCGCTTGCGGATGCCGACCAGAACACCGCCGCGATTGGTGTATTTGATCGCGTTCGAGACCAGATTCTGCGCGATCCGCCGCAGAAAGACCGGATCGCTTTCCACCACCACATCGGTCGGAACGAAGGTCAGCCGCAGCTCTTTCGCCTCGGCCAAAGGCGCATATTCGGTGGCAAGACGGCGGAACAGCTCGTTGACGGAAACCGGCTGGCGATGGAATTCGATCCGGTGGCTGTCCAGCCGCGAGATGTCCAGCACCGCATTCATCAGCTGCTCGACCGATTCGAAGGCGTCGGACAGCCGCTGGGTCAGTTCGCGCTGCCCGTCATCCATCGGAGTGTCGGTCAGCGCCGACAGAAACAGCCGCGCCGCCGACAGCGGTTGCAGCAGGTCATGGCTGGCGGCGCGCAGGAAGCGGGTCTTCGAGCGGTTGGCCTCTTCGGCATTGGTGCGGGCGACGGCCAGTTCGCGGTTGCGCTGCGACAGATCGGCCATCGCCTTTTCCAGCTGACGGGTGCGGGCCAGAACCTCTTGTTCCAGCGCGACGGCGGCCTGAAACACCGACCATGCCGAGCCGCGCGATTCCTCCAGCCGGTCGATCCGCTCGATCAGGACACTGTTGATGCGCTGAAGTTTCTCGACCTTTCGTTCGGGAGAGTCGTCGTCACGCAACATGCGTGCTGGCCCCCGTTTTCTGGGCCGAGGGCAGCATGAAGGCCAGGCCGACAAAGGTCTGGTTCACATGCATGGAGCTGTGCTGTTCGCCATAGGTGTTGAAGCCCGCCACGCGATAGCGCATGAACATTTCGGACATGGTATCGGTCAGCTCCGCGCGTTCCAGCGCCAGCCTGCGCAGAATACAGTCAAAGCCCAGCACCATCAGCGGCGTGCAGGGCAGGGAATCCATCGCCTCGGCAAAGCCCTGCGTCATGTCCTCGGCATGTCCCAGCGTCAGCACCGTGCCCGGGTCGATGGCCGACATCAGCGACAGCCCGCCATCATCGGTCAATGCGCTGATCGCGCGGACATAATGCCGCCGCCCCATCCGCAACAGCAGCGGGAATTGCGCGAATTCCGATGGCGTCAGGCGGGCGCGCTCGATCCCCGTCAGGCGGGCATATTCATCGGCGGCGGGTTCGGCGTTCAGTTCAAGAATGCGGCGCTTGTCGGGAATGGCGGCGGTGACGACGGCGCGGGTCTCGGTCGGGCGAAAATGGGCGAAAGTCACCTCGCTGACCGCCAGATCGGTTTCGACCAGCACAAAAACGGCCATGTCATCGCCGACCTCGCCTTCGGCCAGCAGGGTGGTGCGCCGGAAATCCAGCCCGTCCCCGGCCGATCCGCCCAGTACCGGGATCGAGGGCAGCGCCGCGTCGATGGTCGCGACCAGCGCATCTTCCTGCCCGGCCATGCCATCGACCAGCAGCAGGCCGAACAGCGACCGGCCCGGATCGGCGCCAAAGCTGCGGCGATGCTGGCGCAGCGATGCCATCCAGTCGGACACCGGCAGCGTCGCCAGACTGGGCAGGATCACGGCGCTGGCGCGGAAACTGCTGCCGGGAAAGCCGATGGCAACCATGCTGTCGCTGGCATAGCCTTCGGGGCCGATCTCTCCGGCGGATGAACAGCCGGTCACGGTGCAATCCGGCCCCAGCGCCTGCTGCAACCGCGCGCCAACCGGGCCCAACTGATCGCCCCGGCGACCGAACAGCAGCACCAGCCCCGGATCATGGGGGGCCAGCGCCGCCAGCAGACGGTCCGCCAGATCGGGCGCATCACATTCGACCTGAACCGCGACGGGCCCCGGGATCCGGTCCGCCGCCTCTGCCGCCGAAGCGGGCGTCATCATCCGGCCTCGAACAGCCGGATCGAGTTGGCCAGCAGCACCGCCTGCGTGCGCCTGCGGGCGTTGATCTTGGACATGATCGCGGTGATGTGGGTCTTTACCGTGGCCTCGGCGATGGACAGGTCATAGCTGATTTCCTTGTTCGCCTTGCCCAGACAGATCAGCCGCAGGATTTTCATCTGTTGCGGCGTCAGGGTGGCGAAACGGCGGGCCAGTTCGGCGCGGGCCTCGTCCTCGGCCTGCGCCTGTTCGGGCTCATAGCCTTCGGGCGTAATGAACTCGCCTTCCCACATGCGGCGCAGACTGTCCACCAGCGCCTCGCGGCTCAGCGATTTGCTGATATAGCCCTGCGCGCCCGCCGCCATCGCGGCCGAGATCATCGCGGCCTCCAGATCGGCGGAAATCATCGTGATCGGCACCTCGGGCAGCTGGCGGCGCAGGGTCACGATGCCTTCGGCGCCGCGCGCGTCGGGCAGGTTGAGGTCCAGGATCACCGCATCCGGCGCGCCCTGCGCGCGGATCTGTTCGATCGCGGCGCCAAGGCTGCGGGCCGTGCGGACATTCTTCAGCCCAAAGCTGATCTTCAGCGTCAGGGCCAATGCGTCGCACATCAGCGGATGGTCGTCCACGATCAGGATCTCGCGGACCCTGTCAGCATTGGGCCGAGGCGCTGGCGATGCATTTCCCTGTACGGTCGCAGTCGTCATTGATTTTCCTCCCCTGAAAATATGGCGTCAGGCCCCTCCTCCTGCCGCCGCGTCATGTCGCAGTCTAGGGCCGGGGGCACCACAAGCACAACCCCCCGAGGTGCCCGGCCACCCGTCACCCGTCCGATTTTCGCCGGTGGGCGTGGCTCATTTCTTCAACCGCCGATAGATGAATTCCGCGACATCGCCGGTGGCATCGGCGTCGGCCTGTTCGACCAGACCGGCATGCAGCGGCGATTTCGAGCAGACCGGATCGGTCGCCCGCGCATCGCCTGCAATCGCCATCGCCTGACAGCGGCAGCCGCCGAAATCCACGGTCTTGCGTTCGCAGCTGTGGCAGGGTTCGGGCATCCATTCGGTGCCGCGAAAGGCGTTGAAGGCGTCCGACAGGTGCCAGATATCCGACAGGCTGCGTTCGCGCACATTCTCGAATTTCATCCATTTGATCGAGGGCGCGGCATGGCAGGGCAGCACCGTCCCGTCGGGCGAGACGTTCAGCCCGGTCGAGCCCCAGCCCCCCATGCAGGCCTTGGGATAGATCGCATGATGGTCGGCGGGCACATAGTCGATCACCATCCGCCCGCGCAGCCGGATGCGCGATTCGTTCACGATCTGGCGGGCAAAGACGGCCTGTTCGCGCGTCGGCATCAGTGCCTTGCGGTTCAGGTCGGCCCAGCCGTGGAACTGCACCGTGGCCACCTCGATCCGCCGCGCGCCAAGCGTTTCGGCCAGCTCGATCATGTCGGGCAGGCGTTCAAGGTTCTGGCGATGCACCACGGCGTTGATGGTCAGGGGAAAGCCGATTTCGGTCACCCATGCGGCGAAACCCATCTTCTTGTCCCATGACCCCGGATGGCCGCTGATCCGGTCGGCCATGTCGGGCCGGATGCCCTGCAAGGACAGCTGGACGTGATCGACGCCCGCCCGGTCCAGCTCTTCCAGCCGGTCGCGGGTGATGCCGATGCCCGAGGTGATGAGGTTCACATACAGCCCCGCATCCCGCGCCGAAGCCACGATTTCGGCCAGATCGCGGCGCACGCCGGGCTCGCCGCCCGAGATATGGACCTGCAACACGCCCAGATCGGCGGCCTCGCGGAAGACGCGGGCCCAGTCCTCGGCAGGCATCTCGCCCTGCGCGCGGGTCAATTCGATGGGGTTCGAGCAATAGGGGCAGGCCAGCGGACAGCGATGGGTGATCTCGGCCAGCATGGCCATGGGCAGGCCGGGCGTGACCGGGTTGCCGTCGATGTCGCGGGGCTGCGGGGAAAGGGGTTGGTCCTTCATGGCTGATCCCTCAGGAAGACCATGCGCCGCTCGATCAGCCCGGTCAGGAAATCGCGGACATCGCCGGCGATCTGGTCCTCGGGTGCGTCAAAGCGGGTGGCAAGGTCGTGAATGATTGCCGCCATGCTGCGGCTGCCGTCCAGTTCGGACAGGATCGCGTCGCCGATCGGATCCAGCTGCATGGCGCGTTCGGGGGCCTGCAGGACGCGGATGCCGCGCACCCGGTCATCGGCCAGCCGCACGCCGCGCGGCAGATAGGGAATGTCGGCAGGGGCGATCAGCGGGGCTGGCCGCGAGGAAGCTGGCGGTGGGGCTGGCTGGGCGTTCATTTTGCCATCCCCTCTCCGGGGCGCCATGCGCCGGGCGGGATATTGCCCTCGACATAGCCGTGCCACAGCGCGTCAAGCTGCGCCCACAGCACATCGGTCTTGAAGATCAGCGCGGCCGCCGCCGCGTCCTGTTTTTCCAGCGTATCGGCATGGGTCAGGACGTAATCGAGACCGAAGGCCACATCCTCGGGCGCCTCGGTCAGGCGCTTGCGGAAATAGGCAAGGCTGGAATCGTCGGCGAAATCGTAATGGGCCAGCAGCCCCTCGATCCGTTGCGCGTGGATCTTGGGCGCGAACAGTTCGGTCAGGCTGGCGGCCACGGCATCCAGCAGCGGCATGTCGCGCACGAAGCGGACATAGGCGTCCACGGCGAAACGTGTCGCGGGCATGATGCCTGCGCCGCTGGCGACATAATCGGGGTCCAGCCCCACCGCCGTCGCCAGCGCCAGCCAGCGGCGGATGCCGCCGCCTTCGCTGACGTCGCCGTCGTGATCCTCGATCCGCTTGCGCCATTTGCGGCGCAGGTCGGGATCGTCCACCCGCGACATGAAGGCGGCGTCCTTCATCGGGATGCGCGATTGATACATCCAGCGATTGATGACCCATGCCCGCACCTCGTCCGGGCTGCACAGGCCGCCATGCAGGCGCGCATGGAAGGGATGGCGGTCGTGATAGCGCTCGGCCCCGATGGCGCGCAGGCGGGCCTCGAAATCCTCTCGTGACTGAGGTTCGCGTGACCGGGGGGCGTTGCCGATATCTTTCACAGTTCGATCTCCATTCCATCGCGCCCGACATGCCAGCCCCTTGCCCCGGCCAGTTCGGCCTCGGCGCTTTCGGGGTCTGTCAGCGGGTTCGAGTTGTTCATATGCACCAGCACCCGGCGTTCGACGTCGATATCGGCCAGCACATCCAGCGTTTCCCTGACCGGCATGTGACCCATGCGGCGGCCGGTCTTCTGGCCAAGGCCCATGCGGATCATCTCGTCATCGTCCCACAGGGTGCCGTCGAACAGCAGGGCATCGGCGCCGCTGATCCGGTCCTTCAGCCAGTCGGGCATATCCGCGCAGCCGGGGATATAGAGCGCCCGGCGGCCATTGGCGGACAGTTCCACCCCGACCGTGGTTTCGCCGACCAGCCCGGTCTCGACCACCTCGCCCTCCTGATACAGCGGCACCTTGCCGGGCACGGCGAACAGCGTCGCGCTCAGCCCCGGCGCCAGCTGGATGGTCTGGTCCAGCGCCACCACATGACGCGGCACCAGATCGGAACGGACCGCAGCCAGCATCGGGTTGTCGGCCAAAGCCTCATGGATGGCGGCTGTGGCATAAAGCGCGAATGGCTGGCTTTCGCGCAGCGTCAGCAGCCCGGCCACATGGTCGATATCGCCATTTGTCAGCAGCACCGAGCGCAGGGGCATCTGGCGCGGCCCGACAGGATGCAGGGCAGGGGTGGCGGCAAGCTGGTAACGGATATCGGGCGAGGCGTTCAACACCGCCCAGTTTTCGCCATCCGCGCTGACCGCGACCGAACTTTGGCTCATCGACGGGATACGTCCCGCGCGTGCCGCGTTGCAGTTGACGCAGCCGCAATTCCATTGCGGCAGGCCACCGCCCGCCGCCGCACCCAGCAGGATGATCCGCATCAAAGCCCCGTTTGCCTGTCCGATCGGGCTGACTGCCGGATCAGACGAAAACACCCCGCCCGAAGCTTTCGGACGGGGCATCAGTCCAGAGTTCTGCTCAAGTCAGATCAGAACAGAACCGGTTCGTCCTCGGCCGGGGCATACATATTGATTTCCATGCCGCAGGCGATTTCCTTAAGGGTCGGTTTGGTCCAAGCCATGCTTTTCCTCCTCCATGCCATGGGTGTCGCTTTCGCAACTTGAATAAATGTAGTGCAGCCCCGCTGCGGGTCAAGCAGACATTCGTCGTAATTTACGGGGAAAATCCCCCGTATCCCTTTGGCAACAACCCCGGAACAGAGGCAAAAACACGGCGATCCGGTGTGTCTGGCGACCAGCACCCCCGCCTGAACCATGCCCACGAATCAGGGCATTGCGGGGAAACCGGCAATTCGGGCGCTGCTTGCGGACTTCAGCGGCGCGGGCTGGTTGACCCTTTGGTCACAATGTCGGCATGAGGGTGTCTGGCCGGGTTTTCGCATCGCTCCACGCGATCAGGGGCGGGAACGTGATGGGATAACAGCCGTTTTGCCCGGCAATATGCGCGAATATGCGGATATGACCGGGCTGTGAACCGGAATTGATGCCCCGGAAGTTCCATTCCGGCCAGCGGGGTCTTTAACTGGAACGGTTGTCCCGTCGGGTCCTCTGTGCAGCGGAAAGGTGGATGAATGAAGGATATGACAAACGACTGGTGGAAGGGCGGGGTCATTTATCAGATCTATCCGCGCAGCTTTCAGGACACGACCGGCGACGGGATCGGCGATCTGGCCGGGATCGCGCAGCGTCTGCCCTATATCGCCTCGCTGGGGGTGGATGCGGTCTGGGTGTCGCCCTTCTTTACCTCGCCGATGAAGGATTACGGCTATGACGTCAGCGATTATCGCGGCATCGACCCGCTGTTCGGCACGATGGATGACTTCGACTGGCTGATCGAGCGCGCGCATGAGCTGGGACTGAAGGTGATGATCGACCTTGTGCTGTCGCATACCTCGGACCGCCATCCGTGGTTTCGCGAAAGCCGCACCAGCCGCGACAACGCCAAGGCGGATTGGTATGTCTGGTCCGATCCCAAGCCCGACGGCACCGTGCCCAACAACTGGCTGGCACAGTTCGGCGGCAGCGCGTGGCAGTGGGATTCCCGGCGCGAACAATATTACATGCATAATTTTCTGGTGCAGCAGCCGGACCTGAACTTCCACAATCCCGAGGTGCAGGAGGCGTTGCTGGACGTGGCCAGGTTCTGGCTGGACAAGGGTGTGGACGGGTTCCGTCTGGATACGGTCAACTATTATTTCCACGATGCGCAGCTGCGCGACAACCCGGCGCTGCCGCCCGAATTGCGCAAGACGGATACGGCCCCGGCGGTCAATCCCTATAACCATCAAAGCCATCGTCACGACAAATCCCAGCCCGAGAATCTGGAATTTCTGGAACAGTTCGCGCGGCTGATCGCGCCCTATGGCGCCGCCGTGGTGGGCGAGATCGGCGACAGCGAACGCGCGCTGGAACTGCTGGAGGAATATACCGGCGTGCCGGGCCGGGTGCAGATGTCCTATGTCTTCGATTTCCTGTCCGGCGATGATCTGCCCGCGCAGCGGATCGCCGAGGTCTTCGAGCATCTGGACCAGAACGCGCCCAATTCATGGCCCTGCTGGGCGATGTCGAACCATGACGTGATGCGCCATGTCAGCCGCTGGAATCTGGATGACCGGGCAGCCAAGGCCTATGCCACGGTGATGCTGTGCCTGCGCGGCTCGGTCTGTCTGTATCAGGGCGAAGAACTGGGCCTGCCCGAGGCCGAACTGACCTTCGAGGAACTGCGCGACCCTTATGGCATCGAGTTCTGGCCCGAATACAGGGGCCGCGACGGCTGCCGCACGCCGATGGTCTGGGATATGGGCGTTAATGGCGGCTTTTCGACCAGTCAGCCATGGCTGCCGGTGCCGCATACGCATCTGCAACGCACCGTCGTCGGGCAAGAGGCCGATGCGCAATCGGTGCTGCATCATTACCGATGGGCGATCGGCCTGCGCCGCAAGCACAGTGCATTGCGCGGCGGGCGGCAATTCGGAATGGTCGCGGAGGGGCCTGTCCTCAGCTTTCGCCGTCAGGACAATGTCCAGAGCCTGCTGATCCGCGCCAATCTGTCGGACGATGAAGCCGCGGGACTGGAGCCGTGGCAGGTCCTGATCATCGAAGGGTAGGGGGCCGGGCCGCCGATCTCGACCAAAGTCGTAAGCCATCGCGGCGATTCCTTGCTATACTCTCGGTCACCGGGGGGAATCATGACGGCACGCAACCACACGGATCTTGTGGTGGAACAATCGCAAAGCAGGGTCGCGACATCGGCCCTGACCGCATCGTGGCGGCGCTCGATGCTGAAACACGGGCTGGATCCTGGCGACCGGCGGCAACCGGACCGGGCCAGCGGTGCCGAACTGTCCCAGCGCCGCGAAGCGATGGAAGAGTTCCTGCGCCTTGCCGGACCGCAGCTGGACCGGCTTTACAGTCTGGTCGGGCTGTCGGGCTGCAATGTGCTGCTGACCGATGCGGATGGGCTGGTGCTGGATCAGCGCGTGGCCGAGGCGGATGCCCGGCAGTTCCGCGACTGGGGTCTGTGGCAGGGTGCGAACTGGTCCGAGGCGGTGCAGGGCACCAATGGCATCGGCACCTGTCTGGTCGAGGGCAGGCATCTGATCATCCATCGCGACGAACATTTCTCGACCCGCAATATCGGCATGTCCTGTATCGACGCGCCGATCTGGGGTCCTGACGGGCGGCTGATCGCGGCGCTGGACGTCAGCAGCGCGCGGGCCGATCAGACCGTCCACTATAACCGGCTGATCGGGGCGCAGGTGGCGCAGACCGCCCGCGCCATCGAATCGGTGTTCTTTCGCGCCAGCTTTCCCGATGCGCGGATCGTCGTCACCGGCGACGAGGCGCAGGAGGCCGCCGCCCTGCTGGCCGTTGACAAGGACGACATCGCCATCGGCGCCACCCGCGCCGCCCGCCGTGCCTTCGGGCTGGAACGCGAGGGCGCGATCCGCCCCCGCCCGGCGGCGGACTTGCTGGGGCGCGAGGATGACCTGTCAGGCTTTGACCGGGCCGAACGCGCCGCCGTCACCCGCGCGCTGACGCGGGCGGGGGGCAATATCTCGGCCGCCGCGCGGGCGCTGGGGGTGGGGCGGGCGACGCTCTATCGCCGGATGGCGCGGCTGGGGCTGAACAGGAAATGATCCCCGATCTGTCTCATCGCTGAGACAGGTTGGCGCTGTCGCCCGGGCAAGGACGTTGATTTGCGCGCCCCTTGCCCCAAGCTGTTTCCCAGACCGGTCAGGGAGAGGCCGGACGACAAAATGAGGAGGACGACAATGCCGAACGACCAGACGCATGAATTCAAGGGCGTGGGCGTGATGCCCTTTGCCAGCCGTTACGACAACTTTATCGGCGGACAATGGGTCGCGCCGAAATCGGGCCGCTATTTCACCAATATCACCCCGATCACCGGCGGCGAGATCGGCGAGATCGCGCGTTCCGATGCCGCCGATATCGAGGCGGCGCTGGACGCTGCCCATGCCGCCAAGGACAAATGGGGCCAGGCCTCGGTCGCCGAGCGTTCGGGCGTGCTGCTGAAGATCGCCGACCGGATGGAGCAGAACCTGGAACTGCTGGCCGCCGCCGAGACATGGGACAACGGCAAGCCGATCCGCGAGACGATGGCCGCCGATGTGCCGCTGGCGATCGACCATTTCCGTTACTTCGCGGGTGTGCTGCGGGGGCAGGAAGGCTCGATTTCCGAGATCGACAACGACACCGTGGCCTATCACTTCCACGAACCGCTTGGCGTCGTGGGTCAGATCATCCCGTGGAACTTTCCGCTGCTGATGGCCTGCTGGAAGCTGGCGCCTGCGCTGGCGGCGGGCAACTGCGTGGTTATGAAACCGGCGGAACAGACGCCTGCCAGCATCATGGTGCTGATGGATGTGATCGGCGACCTGCTGCCGCCGGGCGTGCTGAACATCGTCAACGGCTTCGGGCTTGAGGCCGGCAAGCCGCTGGCCAGCAATCCGCGCATCGCCAAGATCGCCTTTACCGGGGAAACCACCACCGGGCGGCTGATCATGCAATATGCCAGCGAAAACCTGATTCCGGTGACGCTGGAACTGGGTGGCAAGTCGCCCAACATCTTCTTCGAGGATGTCACGCGCGAGGATGACGATTACTTTGACAAAGCCATCGAGGGCTTTGTGATGTTCGCGCTGAATCAGGGCGAGGTCTGCACCTGCCCGTCGCGCGCGCTGATCCACGAATCGATCTATGACAGGTTCATGGAACGGGCGCTGAAACGGGTCGAGGCGATCACCCAGGGCGACCCGCGCGACGCCGCCACGATGATCGGCGCGCAGGCGTCGAGCGAACAGAAGGAGAAGATCCTTTCCTATTTCGACATCGGCCGCAAGGAAGGTGCCGAGGTGCTGACCGGCGGTGAGGCGGCCGATCTGGGCGGCGAGTTGTCCAGCGGTTACTACATCAAGCCGACCGTGTTCCGCGGCAACAACAAGATGCGGGTCTTCCAGGAGGAAATCTTCGGCCCGGTCGTGTCGGTGACCACCTTCAAGGACCATGACGAGGCGCTGTCGATCGCCAATGACACGCTGTATGGCCTTGGCTCGGGCGTGTGGTCGCGCGATGCCAATACCTGCTATCGCTTTGGCCGCGCGATCAAGGCGGGCCGGGTCTGGACCAACTGCTATCACGCCTATCCGGCGCATGCGGCCTTTGGCGGCTACAAGCAGTCGGGCATCGGGCGCGAGACGCACAAGATGATGCTGGACCACTATCAGCAGACCAAGAACATGCTGGTCAGCTATAGCCCGAAGAAGCTGGGCTTCTTCTGAGGACGGCGGCGGGGGGCTTCGCGCCCCCCGCACCCCCCGCGGGATATTTTCGCACCAGAGATTGCAGCCGGGCCGGGGAGGAATGGAAAGATGGGAACTGTCACTGCCACAGCTGCGGCGCTGGAACTGATTGCCGAAATCGTGGCCGATCATGGGCCGGTGCTGTTTCACCAGTCGGGCGGTTGCTGCGACGGGTCGTCGCCGATGTGCTATCCGCAGGGCGATTTCAGGGTCGGCGAGAGAGATGTGAAGCTGGGCGAGATTGGCGGCGCGCCCTTCTATATCTCGGCCAGTCAGTATGAGGCGTGGAAACATACCGATCTGATCATTGATGTGGTGCCGGGCCGGGGCGGCATGTTCAGCCTGGATAACGGGCGCGAAAAGCGGTTCCTGACCCGTTCGGAAATATGCTCGATTTGAAACGGCCGCCGATTGGCACTCTGCGTGAAACGCCCTATAAGACGGGGTGATCGCGGAGGTTTTCGGCAATGGAATACAGTGTCTTCATCGATGGCGAGGTTGGAACGACGGGTCTTCAGATCCGCGAGCGTCTGGAAACGCGCGAGGATATCGGGCTGATCCGGATCGACCCCGCGCGCCGCAAGGATGCCGATGCACGCCGCGACGCCTTTGCGCAGGCAGATGTGGCGATCCTGTGCCTGCCTGATGATGCCGCGCGCGAGGCGGTGGAGCTGACGCGCGATCTGGATGTGCGGCTGATCGACGCCTCGACCGCGCATCGGGTGGATGAACGCTGGACCTTCGGCTTTGCGGAACTGAGCGCCGATCAGCGCGATCTGATCGCCGGGGCGGATCTGGTCAGCAATCCGGGCTGCTATTCCACCGGCTCGATCGCGATGATCGCGCCGCTGATCGCGGCGGGGCTGATCGCGGAGGATGAGTATCTGTCGATCAATGCCGTCAGCGGCTATACCGGCGGCGGCAAGGCGCTGATCGCGGAATATGAGGACGGCAGCGCGCCGGATCATTTCGTCTATGGGCTGAACCAGCGGCACAAGCACATCCCCGAGATCATGGTTCACACCGGGCTGCGGGTACAGCCGGTCTTTGCGCCCTCGGCCGGGAATTTTGCTCAGGGCATGGCGGTGCAACTGCCCCTGCATCTGGATGACGAGCGCACGGTGCAGTCCCTGTTCGAGGCCCTGGCCGATCATTACGCGGGCGAGCAGTTCGTTCAGGTCGTCCGGGCCGAGGAGATCGGCGCAAGGATCGTGCCCACCGACATGAACGGCACCAACAACATGCGGCTCAGCGTGCATGGCGATGACGACAATGGCTGCGCCACGGTCGTCGCGGTGCTGGATAATCTGGGCAAGGGGGCTTCGGGCGCGGCGGTCCAGAACCTCAATATCATGTTGGATCTGGAGGAGGATGCCGGACTGTGACGCCCGGCGCTGCCGCAGTCGTTTAACCATCAACATCTTCGTGACGGTGCTGCCGAAGTTGGGCATTTTGAACCTGGTGAATGGATGATGGCGATTTGACTGACAACCTCCGTGATATCGAGTTTCACCCGACGCGGTCATCGGCCGCAACTGCACCGTGTTTCCGCATGTGACCATTGGTGTGGGGTGACCGGCGATGGATGGCCGAAATATGTCGGCGATCGGCAATCCCGTCGATATTTCCACTGGTGCCTGCATCGTTGGCGGAATCACTATCGGCGATGATGCTCGGATCGGGTTATCCCGCCAAAGCAATGGCGCCGATTCGGGACTCCTGTTTCGTGACGGGATTGGTTATGCAACCATATGCGGCAGGGACAGCGCGCAAAGATCGGATTCAGGCGGACGGAACCATGAAGGATATGAACGAAGCCGAGGCATTGATTGCGAAGATGGGCGAGGCTGCGCGTGCAGCCGCGATCGAGCTTGCGCAGGCCACGCCAGAGCGGAAGCACGCCGCGCTGATCGGCGCGGCGCATGAGATCCGCAAGCGCCTGCCGGACATCCTCGAAGCGAACGCCAGCGATCTGCAATTCGGGCGCGACAAGGGTCTGAGCGATGCGATGATGGACCGCCTGCGGCTGGACGAGGACCGCCTGCGCGGGATCGAGGATGGGTTGCGCGCCGTGGCCGAACAGCCCGACCCAGTGGGAGAGATCATCGCCGAATGGGACCGTCCGAACGGACTGCATATCCAGCGAGTGCGGACGCCCATCGGTGTGATTGGGGTGATCTATGAAAGCCGCCCCAACGTGACCGCCGATGCGGGTGCGCTGGCGCTTAAATCCGGTAATGCGGTCATTCTGCGTGGCGGCTCGGAAAGCCTGAACTCCTCGATGGCGATCCATGCCTGCATGGCCGAGGGCCTGCGTCAGGCAGGCCTGCCCCGGACGGCGATCCAGCTTGTGCCCACGCGCGAGCGTGCGGCAGTCAGCGCGATGTTGCAGGCGCAGGGGTTGATCGATGTGATCATCCCGCGCGGCGGCAAGGGTCTGGTCGGACTGGTGCAATCCGAGGCGCGGGTGCCGGTCTTCGCGCATCTCGAGGGCATCTGCCACATCTATGTCGATCGCGACGCCGATCCCGAAATGGCGCGCCGCGTGGTGCTGAACGCCAAGACCCGAAGAACCGGAATCTGCGGCGCGGCCGAATGCCTGCTCATCGACTGGCAGTTCTACACCCGATACGGTGCCACGCTGATCGAGGATCTGCTGGGCGCAGGCGTCGAGGTCCGCGCCGAGGGTGAACTGGCCAAAATTCCCGGCACGGTCGGCGCTACAGCGGATGATTTCGGGCGCGAATTTCTGGACATGATCATCGCGACCCGGTTGGTTGACGGTGTGGATGAGGCCATCGCCCATATCCGCCGCCACGGCAGCCAGCATACCGAATCGATTCTGACAGCGAATGACGCGACCGCCGCGCGATTCTTCGCCGGACTGGACAGTGCCATCCTGATGCGCAACGCATCGACCCAGTTCGCCGATGGCGGAGAGTTCGGAATGGGCGCCGAGATCGGTATCGCGACCGGCAAGATGCATGCACGCGGCCCTGTGGGCGCCGAGCAACTGACCAGCTTCAAATATCTGGTGACGGGTGACGGCGCGATCCGCACCTGACTGATCCGACCAGACCAGATGGCGGATGAAGGGGCTGTCCGCCCCCTCTTGGCCTGCGGCCAATTCACCCCGAGGATATTTATTCACCAAAGATAGCGCGGCCGCGACGAGCCTCCGCTTTGTTCATCTTTGGTGTGCAAATATCCTCGGGGGTCTGGGGGCCGACAGCCCCCAGCGATCGCGGGACGCAAGGTGCGATGAGTGGCGTTCAGGCGGCGCGTGATTCGCGGATCAGGCGCAGGATGTCGGCGGCGGCGGCGGGGATGTTTGTGCCGGGGCCGAAGATTGCCTTGACCCCGGCCTTGCGCAGAAAGTCGTAATCCTGTTGCGGGATGACGCCGCCGCAGATCACCAGGATGTCGCCCGCGCCCTGGGCTTTCAGTGCCTCGATCAGTTTCGGGGCCAGGGTCTTGTGACCGGCGGCCTGCGAACTGATGCCGACCACATGAACGTCGTTGTCCACGGCGTCCTGCGCGGCCTCTTCGGGCGTCTGGAACAGCGGGCCCACATCGACGTCAAAGCCGATATCTGCGAAGGCGGTGGCGATCACCTTGGCGCCGCGGTCATGGCCGTCCTGACCCATCTTGACCACCAGCATCCGGGGGCGGCGGCCTTCCTCGGCGGCGAAGGTTTCGACGTCGCGCTGGATCTGGGCAAAGCCTTCGTCGCCTTCATAGGCCGCGCCATAGACACCGGCCAGCGTCTTGACCTCGGCCCGGTGGCGTCCGAATTCCTTTTCCATCGCCATGCTGATTTCTCCGACTGATGCACGGGCGCGGGCGGCCTCGACGGCGGCCTCCAGCAGGTTGCCGCCCTGTTCGGCGCGGCGGCTGAGCTCATTCAGCGCCGCCTGACAGGCGGATTCGTCACGGGTTTCGCGAATGCGCTGAAGGCGCGCGATCTGCGAATCGCGCACCTTCATGTTGTCGATATCGAGGATGTCGATCGGGTCTTCCCTGTCCTTGCGGTACTTGTTGACGCCGACGATCACCTCTTCGCCGCGGTCGATCATGGCCTGACGGCGGGCGGCGGTTTCCTCGATCCGCAGTTTGGGCATGCCGCTGGCGACGGCTTTGGTCATTCCTCCCAGTTCCTCGACCTCTTCGATCAGCTTCCACGCCTCATCGGCCAGTTGGGCGGTCAGGTTCTCGATGTAATAGGACCCGGCCAGCGGATCGACGACATGGGTGATGCCGGTTTCCTCTTGCAGGATCAGCTGGGTGTTGCGGGCGATGCGCGCCGAAAATTCGGTGGGCAGGGCGATGGCCTCGTCCAGCGCGTTGGTATGCAGCGACTGGGTGCCGCCAAGGGCTGCCGACATCGCCTCATAGGCGGTGCGGATCACGTTGTTATAGGGATCCTGTTCCTGCAAGCTGACGCCCGAGGTCTGGCAATGGGTGCGCAGCATCAGGCTGCCTTCCTTCTTCGGGTTGAACTCCGACATGATCCGGTGCCACAGCATCCGCGCAGCCCGCAGTTTCGCGATTTCCATGAAGAAATTCATGCCGATGGCGAAGAAGAACGAAAGCCGCCCGGCGAATTTGTCCACATCCATGCCCGCAGCCAGCGCCGCACGCACATATTCGCGCCCGTCGGCCAGCGTATAGGCCAGTTCCTGCACCAGATTCGCCCCGGCCTCTTGCATGTGATAGCCGGAGATCGAGATCGAGTTGAATTTCGGCATCTCATTCGACGTATATTCGATGATGTCCGAAATGATCCGCATGGAGGGTTCGGGCGGATAGATATAGGTGTTGCGGACCATGAACTCCTTGAGGATGTCGTTCTGGATGGTGCCCGACAGCACGCTGCGCGAATGGCCCTGTTCCTCGCCCGTGACGATGAAATTGGCCAGGATCGGGATCACCGCGCCATTCATCGTCATCGAGACCGACACCCGGTCCAGCGGGATGCCGTCGAACAGGATCTTCATGTCCTCGACCGAATCGATGGCCACGCCTGCCTTGCCCACGTCGCCCACGACGCGCGGATGATCGCTGTCATAGCCGCGATGCGTCGCCAGATCGAAGGCGACCGACACGCCCTGCTGACCGGCGGCCAGCGCCTTGCGGTAAAAGGCGTTGGATTCCTCGGCCGTCGAAAAGCCCGCATATTGGCGGATCGTCCACGGCCGTCCGGCATACATCGTGGCGCGCGGGCCGCGGGTAAAGGGGGCAAGGCCCGGCAGGCTGTCCAGATGCTGCATCCCGGCGCAATCGGCCTGGGTATAAAGCGGCTTGACGGTGATTCCCTCCAGCGTTTCCCAGTTCAGGCTTTCGGGGTCTTTGCCCTTCAGCTCTTTGCTGGCAACTGCCCGCCATTCCTCCAGCGTCGGTTTCGTCATGATCCGTCCTTTCCCCTTGGCGCCCACGCCCTATATTCAATAAGAGACGAGGTGCCTATGAAACTGAAATTCCTGATGATCGTCATGGCGCTGGCCGCCATGGGCCCGTCGCGCGACGCGCCGCCGCCCGAGCCGCAGACCATCACGCCCCGGGCCGAGAGGGCGCGCCCGGCCTCGCCCGAGGAACTGGCCGGGCCATCCCAAAGCGACGAGGCCGAAGCGCCCCAGCTGGAATATGACGCAGCCGAGGTGACGCCCGCCGATTTCCTGTGGCGTATGCGCCCGGTCGTCGTCTTTGCCGATACGCCGGACGATCCGGCCTTTGTCGAACAGATGCGTGCCCTGCGCCGCCAGCCCGCCATGTTGCTGGAACGCGACGTGGTGGTGATTGCCGATGCCGATCCGGCGGCCTCCAGCATCTGGCGGCAGCAATTGCATCCACGCGGCTTTTCGCTGGTGGTGATGGACAAGGACGGGCAGGTCAAGCAGCGCAAGCCGCTGCCCTGGGACGTGCGCGAGATCAGCCGCGCCATCGACCGTTTCCCGTTGCGCCGGCAAGAGATCGGGCGGGCGACGGTTCTGCCGTGACGCCCGCCGCGGCGATTGAAAACCGCGGCAGGGGCGCCTATATTCAGCGTAACGCCAAGGAGGTTCGGGCATGAGCACCACATCCTATAACCCACCGCCGATCACCGGCCGGACCGGCCCGAAGCCGGGTTACTGACCGCGTCCGGGTCCGCCCGGCCGTCGATATTCGCGCGGATCGCCTCCAGCGCGTTATCCCCCATCTCGATCGCCTCGACCTTCATCGAGATATAGTCGCGATACATTCCGGCCGCGCGTTTCGGCCCGATACTGGCGACATCCAGCCCCCTCAGATCCTCGATCATCGCGGAAATCGCGTTCAGCTGGCTGTAATACAGCACGACCGGGTCAACCGTGTCGCGCGGCAGCACATGGATTTCGCCCACGATGGCACGGAAGATCGCGTCATTGCGCTCAGTCGGGATGAAGGGGAAAAAGCCCGGCTCGGTCAGGATGCGCTCGACGATCCCGGCGCCATAAGCGGCGACATCGTCACGGCGCAGCACCGCCAGATAGGCGCGAATTTCCGCAAACAGCGCGCGCTGGACGTCGCGCACGCGCTCGGCCCGCAGATCGGCGGCGCGCTTGCGGTTCTGGAACGCCACGACCCACCAGCCAATCGCGACGAACAGCCCGGCGATGATCGCCTGCTGCGCCTGCGGGCTGACATAGGGGTCCAGCGGGGTCATCACATCCGCGCCCAGACGCAGCATCGGATGGCCCCGGTCATGTGGCGTTTCGGGATCATTCGAACTCCATGATCACATCATCGACCTTCAGGCTTTGCCCGGCTTCGGCATTGACGGATTTCACCAGCCCCTTGCGTTCGGCGCGCAGGATGTTTTCCATCTTCATCGCCTCGACCGTGGCCAGCGCCTGACCCTCCTGCACCTCGTCGCCCGGCGCGACATTGATCCTGACCACCAGACCCGGCATCGGGCACAACAGCAGTTTCGAGGTGTCCGGCGCGACCTTTTCGGGCATCAGCCGGGCCAGTTCGGCGGCGCGGGGGCGGCGGACATGCACCGTCAGATCGGCGCCGCGCAGACGCAGCCGGAAGCCGCTGGTGGCGCGGTCGGTCTTCATCACCAAAGGTGCGCCATCGACCGTCATCCGCGCCAGCGTGTGGCCCGGCAGCCAGTCGCTTTCGACCCGCAGTTCACGCCCCTCGATATCCACGGTCGAGCCGCCGCGGTCGGCACGGATACGCACCGGATATTCGCGCCCGGCAAGGAAAACCACCCAGTTTTCACCGACATGGCGTTCGTGATTGTCCAGCCGTCCGGTGATGCGGGCGCGGCGGATTTCGGCCACGCGATGCATCGCGGCGGCGGCGGCGGCAACGCGGATCAGCTCTGCGTCGGGCAGCGTGGCGCCTTGGAAACCGTCAGGATATTCCTCGGCGATGAAGGCGGTGGTGATATCGCCCGAGACGAATTTCGGGTGATCCATCACCGCCGACAGGAAGGGCAGGTTATGGCCGATCCCCTCGACCTCGAATTCGTCCAGCGCCACCCGCATCGCCTCGATGGCCGCGCCGCGCGTGGGCGCCCATGTGCACAGCTTGGCGATCATCGGGTCATAGAACATGCTGATCTCGCCGCCCTCATAGACGCCGGTGTCATTGCGCACGACATGGCTGTCATCTGCGACCTCGGCCGGCGGCTGATAGCGGGTCAGCCGCCCGATCGAGGGCAGGAAGTTGCGATAGGGATCTTCGGCATAAAGGCGGCTTTCCATCGCCCAGCCGTTGATCTTCAGATCGTCCTGCGCGAAGGGCAGAGGTTCGCCCGCCGCGACCCGGATCATCTGTTCGACCAGATCGATGCCGGTGATCAGTTCGGTGACCGGGTGTTCCACCTGAAGCCGGGTGTTCATTTCCAGAAAATAGAAATTCCGGTCGCCATCGACGATGAATTCCACCGTGCCGGCGCTGGTGTAACCGACGGCACGCGCCAGCGCGACCGCCTGTTCGCCCATCGCGCGGCGCGTGACTTCGTCCAGAAACGGGCTGGGGGCCTCTTCGATGACCTTCTGGTTGCGGCGCTGGATTGAGCATTCGCGTTCATGCAGATAGACCGCGCCGCCCAGCTTGTCGGCCAGCACCTGAATTTCGATATGGCGCGGCTGGGTCACGAATTTCTCGATGAAGATGCGGTCATCGCCAAAGCTGTTCGCGGCCTCGCTTTTCGACGACTCGAACCCCTCGCGCGCCTCATCTGCGTTCCATGCGATGCGCATGCCCTTGCCGCCGCCGCCCGCGGACGCCTTGATCATCACCGGATAGCCGATCTGGTCGCTGATCTTCACCGCCTCATCGGCATCGGCGATCAGGCCCATATAGCCGGGCACGGTGGAAACCCCGGCCTCTTGCGCCAGTTTTTTCGAGGTGATCTTGTCGCCCATCGCCTCGATCGCGGGGCTGGGCGGGCCGATAAAGACCACGCCTTCACGTTCCAGCGCCTCGGCGAATTTCATGTTTTCCGACAGGAAGCCATAGCCGGGATGGACGGCCTCGGCCCCGGTCTGGCGGATCGCCTCCATGATCTTGTCGATCACGATATAGGACTGGTTGGCGGGGGGCGCGCCGATATGGACGGCCTCGTCGGCCATCTTGACATGCAGCGCATTGCGGTCGGCATCGGAATAGACGGCGACGGTCTGGATACCCATCTTGCGGGCGGTCTTGATGACGCGGCAGGCGATCTCGCCCCGGTTGGCAATCAGGATTTTCTTGAACATGGGCCCCCCCGGCCAGCAGACATGAAAAAGCCGCCCGTGACGGGGTCACGGACGGCAGCAGACAGGATCGGCGTCCGGAAGGGACGGGCGATCAGTTTATTGTTATTGGCACAGCCGGAAATCGTCGCAGAGCGCGCCTGCGGCACCGCCGATGGCTGCGCCCTTGACGACATTATGGCCACCGACATGGGCTGCGGTCGCGCCGACACCGGCACCGATAAGGGCGCGGTCGGTATCGGTCGGATTGATACCCTGAGTGCAGCCCGCCACAGCCGTCGCGCCCAGAAGCGCGGTAA
This sequence comes from Paracoccus alcaliphilus, assembly GCF_028553725.1. Classification (NCBI taxonomy): domain Bacteria; kingdom Pseudomonadati; phylum Pseudomonadota; class Alphaproteobacteria; order Rhodobacterales; family Paracoccaceae; genus Paracoccus; species Paracoccus alcaliphilus. Next base: position 3,530,460 of record NZ_CP067124.1, on the reverse strand, counting down.
GGGCAAGGACTTTGGACATTGTGATCTTCCCGTCTTTGGTTTGGTGGGGGCATAACGCGCCCCCGGCCGTTTGGGTTCAGCCGATCCGCAAAGATCAGTAGCGACGCTGGCAGACGCCGGCGTCGTCACACAGCGCACCAGCAGTCGCGCCCAGAGCCGCGCCGGTCGCGATGTTTTCGTCCAGCGCCTTGGCGACGACGGCACCGGCAAGGGCGCCACCGGCGGCACGCTGCGCATCCGGCGACAGGCCGGTCGCGGTGCCATAGCCCTGATCGCAGGCTGCAAGGCCGACAAGAAGAAGGGCGCCGCCAGCAAGGCGGGTGAAAAGCGAAGTCTGCATGAATATTTGCCTGTATAAGGGGTCCCGTGCAGGACCGGTTGTCGATCATTCCCGACTATCGCATGGCGATGCGTCGCGTCAAACTGACAACGCTGTGACATCAACGTGCTAGGCAGCATATTGCCCATTATCGGCCCGTCCCGTCGTCGTCGTCCCAACCGTCGGCATCATCGTCGTCCCAGCCGAAATCCGGGGCGCTGTCGCTGGCGAAAAGCTGGGGGAAAGAGGCTTCGGCGCAGGTCATGTCCACCTGCAACAATTGCTCGTAATCGGTGGGGTTCAATGTGCCGACCGCCACCACCTCGCGACCCAGCAGCCATGACAGGCGGCCCGCGTCCAGATTGCCGCGCTCGAATGGCTGGTCGCCGAAATGCTGGATCAGCGCCGCCAGAAAACCCGCGTCGGCGCGTTTGTCGGCGGGCTTGCGGTCACGAAATCGTTCGCGCCGGGTCAGGGGCGTGGCGCCCTTCTTGTTGACCGCGCGGCGGATGGTGAACTGATAATCGGTGCCGGGCAGGCGGCCCGGAAATCCGCGATGCTTCAGCATGGCAGGCCCTCGTGTTCAGGCGCCGGACGGGCGCGGGTCAGAGGGCCGCAATAGCAGGGCAGGGCGGTCTGCGCGACCATTGCCTGCGCCGGACGGATCAACTCGGTCACGCAGGGGTCGGGCAAGCGCGGGCAGCAAAGCCGCCCGTGCAGGATCAGGCTGGTCTCAGCCGAATTTGCCGGAATAGACCGGCTCGGTCGTGATCGGCGCCGGAGCGGTCGCAGCCGGGGCGGTCGGGACATAGACGTCAGCCGCAGGCTGTTGCTGGCACGCGGCCAGACCGGACAGCAGGACGAGGCCGAGAACGATTTTCTTCGACATGAATTCAAACTCCTGTAGTTCGGGTGCGATGTCGCACCACTGCTCGGGGTTGGGCCGGCCTCTTGATGTGCCGGACGCTGTATCATAGCGGTCCGGTCGCAGTGCAGACAGGTGGCGGCCAGTTCCCGCGGCAGATGGCGGCCGGGCTGTGGCGGCGCTGCATCATTCACGCAGATGTGCGTCGTCATGGCGTTTCCGTGGGTTACAGAGGAATATTGTCGTGTTTTTTCCACGGATTCGTCAGCTTCTTGCCACGCAGGCTGGCGAAGGCGCGGGCCACCCGCTTGCGGGTCGAGCGCGGCTGGATCACCTCGTCGATAAAGCCTTTTTCGGCGGCGACGAAGGGATTGGCAAAGCGGTCCTCGTAATCCTGCGTCCGCGCCGCGATCTTGTCCGCATCGCCCAGTTCGCTGCGATAAAGGATCTCGACCGCGCCCTTGGCACCCATCACCGCGATTTCCGCCGTGGGCCAAGCATAGTTGAAATCGCCGCGCAGATGTTTCGAGGCCATGACGTCATAGGCTCCGCCATAGGCCTTGCGTGTGATGACCGTGACTTTCGGCACCGTCGCCTCGCCATAGGCGAACAGCAGTTTCGCGCCGTGCTTGATGACGCCGCCATATTCCTGCGTGGTGCCCGGCAGAAAGCCCGGCACATCGACGAATGTCAGGATCGGAATTTCGAACGCGTCGCAGAACCGCACGAACCGCGCCGCCTTGCGCGAGCTGTCGATGTCCAGACAGCCCGCCAGAACCATCGGCTGGTTGGCGACGACGCCCACGGTCTGACCTTCGATGCGGATAAAGCCGGTGATGATGTTTCCGGCGAAATCCTTCTGGATCTCGTAGAAATCGCCCTCATCCGCAACCTTCTGGATCAGTTCTTTCATGTCATAGGGCTGGTTCGGGTTGTCGGGAATCAGCGTGTCCAGACTGGGTTCCATCCGCGCCGGGTCGTCGAAGAAGGGTCGGGTGGGGGCCTTTTCGCGGTTGTTCAGCGGCAGGAAATCGAACAGGCGACGGATCTCGGTCAGCGCCTCGACATCGTTCTCGAACGCGCCATCCGCGACCGAGGATTTCCGGGTATGGGTCGAGGCGCCGCCCAGTTCCTCGGCGGTGACGACCTCGTTCGTGACCGTCTTGACCACATCGGGGCCGGTCACGAACATATAGCTGGTATCCTTCACCATGAAGATGAAGTCGGTCATCGCCGGGCTGTAAACCGCGCCGCCCGCGCAAGGTCCCATGATGACGCTGATCTGCGGCACCACGCCGCTGGCCATGATATTGCGCTGGAACACGTCGGCGTAACCGGCAAGGCTGGCCACGCCCTCCTGGATGCGCGCGCCGCCCGAATCGTTCAGCCCGATCACCGGGGCGCCGTTCTGCACCGCCATATCCATGATCTTGCAGATCTTCTGCGCATGGGTTTCCGACAGCGACCCGCCAAAGACGGTGAAATCCTGCGAAAAGACATAGACCATCCGGCCATTGATCGTGCCCCAGCCGGTGACGACGCCGTCACCATAGGGGCGGTCGGTCTCCATCCCGAAATCGGTGCTGCGATGGGCGACGAACATGTCGAATTCCTCGAAGCTGCCCTCGTCCAGCAGCAGGTCGATTCTTTCGCGTGCCGTCAGCTTGCCCCGCGCATGCTGAGCGTCGATGCGCCGCTGCCCACCGCCCAGCCGCGCCACATCGCGCCGACGTTCGAGTTCCTGCAGAATGTCCTTCATGACGCCCCTCCGCTGAATTTGACGCAGGCTAGACTGCAGGAGCGTCATGGGAAAGGAAAATGCAGAAAATTTGCAAACAATGTGACGCTGCGATGGTGCAAATTGCAAAATTCGTTGGCGAGGTTGGATCATGCCATCTGGAACGGCTGGCCTGCCCATGCGCGGGCAGGCACGCTTGTGCGAATTGCCGCATCGACGGAAACGATGCGATCGAATACGGCCTTGGTCAGCCGTCCAGCCGGTATCCCTCGCGCGCCAGATCGCGGGCCAGCAGGCGGGCCAGCCCATGGGCCTCGGTCTCGTCCAGCCGGTGGGTGACGACCAGTTCCGCCAGAAAGGCGCAATCGGCGCGGCGGGAAAGGTCGTGGCGCGCCGGGATCGAGCAGAGCGCGCGGGTATCGTCGTTGAAACCTACCGTGTTGAAGAAGCCCGCGGTTTCCGTCGCCTGCTGGCGAAAGCGGCGGATGCCCTCGACACTGTCGTGGAACCACCAGGGAGGGCCCAGCCGCAGCGACGGCCATGCCCCGGCCAGCGGTGCCAGCTCGCGGCTGTAGGTGGTTTCGTCCAGCGTGAACAGGATCAGCCGCAGGCGCGCATCCATGCCCACCGCGTCCAGCAGCGGCTTCAGCGCGGCGGTGAAGCTGACCGGCTGCGGAATATCAAACCCCCGGTCGCGGCCATAGCGTGACAGGACCGCGGCGCTGTGATTGCGGAACGATCCGGGATGAAGCTGCATGACCAGTCCGTCATCGACGGACATGCGCGCCATCTCGGTCAGCATCTGGGCGCGGAACAGCTCGGCATCCTCGGGCCCCGCGCGGCCCGTGCGGATCCGGTCGAACAGCGCGCCGGCCTCGGAGGGCGGCAGGTCGGCGGTCCGGGGCGTCGGATGGCCGTGATCGGTGGCGGTCGCGCCCATGTCGCGGAAGAAGGCGCGGCGCTGGCGATGGGCGTCCAGATAGCCCTGCCATGTGGCGGTGTCGCAGCCGGTGATCTCACCCAGACGGTCCAGCGCCGCGGCGAAGCCGGGCGTCTCGGGATCGACGACGCCATCGGGGCGATAGGTCGGCAGAACCTGCCCGGTCCAGTCGCTGTCCCGGACCATCCGGTGCCAGTGCAGATCGTCCAGCGCGCTGTCGGTGGTCGCGATCGTCTCGATCCCGAAACGGTCGTAAAGCGCGCGCGGCCGGAATTCGGGTCGCGCCAGGCAATCGGCGATCCGGTCATAGGCCGCATCGGCATTGTCGGGGGCCAGCCGGGTGTCCAGCCCGAAGACATGGCTCAGCGCGTGGTCCAGCCACAGCCGCGAGGGCGTGCCCTGGAACAGATGGTAATGCGCGGCGAAGCACCGCCAGATCGCGCGGGGGTCGGTCTCGGCGCCCTCGCCGATGCCAAGCGCCTCGAAGGGGACGCCCTGGCTGATCAGCATCCGCACGACGTAGTGATCGGGGATGACCAGCAATTCGGCCGGGTTGGCGAAGGCGGGGTTTTCACCCCACCAGCGCGGATCGGTATGCCCGTGGGGCGAGGTGATCGGCAGATCCCCGACCGCCGCGAATAGCTGGCGGGCAACCCTGCGCGTCGCGGGATCGGCCGGGAACAGGCGGTCGGGATGCAGCACCATCGGCCTCAGCCCCCCATCATCGCGTTGGGCAGGAACAGCACCAGTCCCGGGAACAGGATCATGATCGCGACCACGGCCAGAACCGCCAGCCCGAAGGGCAGCATCTCGACCGTGTATTCCTTGAAGCTGCATTTCAGGATGCCGCAAACGGTGAACATCGACACGCCGACCGGGGGCGTCATGCCGCCGAAGGTGACCAGCGTCATCATGATCAGCCCGAAATGCACCGGATCGACGCCCGCCGCCACCACCATCGGCACCAGAATCGGGGTCATCAGCATCACCACGACGGTGGCCTCCAGCACCATGCCGAAGGCGATCAGAAAGCCCGCGATGACGAACAGCAGCAGCTCCTTGCTGGAAAAGACCCCCAGCGTCAGCTCGGCCATGGTCTGCGGCACGCGTTCGAAGGTGATGACATAGCCGAAGGCGCCGGAAAAGAAGATGATCAGCATGATCATCCCGATGTCGCGGGCGCTGTTGACCAGCGCATCGACCACGTCGCGCAGGCTCAGTTCGCGATAGATCAGCCCGCCGACGATCAGCGCATAGGCGACCGCGAAGGCCCCGGCCTCTGATGGCGTGAACAGGCCGAAGCGGATGCCGACGATCAGCCAGACCGGGAACAGGATCGCCCAGAAGCTGGCGCGGGCCGCCGTCCCGACCTCGGACAGTGTGGGGCGGCGGTCGTTGATCGGCTGATAGTTCCGCCGGCGCGCAATCACCGCGGTCACGATCAGCAGCGCGATGGTCAGCAGCACGCCCGGCACGATGCCGGCGATGAACAGCCGCCCGATCGAGACCTCGCCCATGAAACCGTAAAGGATCAGCCCCAGACTGGGCGGAATGGTCGCGGTGATCAGCCCGCCCACCGACAGCAGCGCGCCGGTGAAGCCGCGCGAATAGCCCTGCTTGGCCATCGTCTCGCCCAGAATGCGCGATTGCATGGCCGCGTCGGCCACGGCCGAACCCGAGATCCCGCCCATCAGCGCCGACAGCAGCGTGCTGGCCTGCGCCAGCCCGCCGCGCATCCACCCCGCCAGCGTGGTGGCCAGCGCCATCATCCGCATGGTGATGCCCGACCCGTTCATCAGGTGCCCCACCAGGATGAACAGCGGCACTGCAAGCAGCGGGAAGGACTGGCTGGCGGCGACGATGCGCTGCACGGCCGTCACCTCGGGCATGAAGGTCGAGGGCAGCAGAAAATAGACAAGGCTGGCCACGCCGATCGCGAAGGCGACCGGCATTCCGATCACCATGAAGCCAAGCGCGATGCACAGGATCATCAACGAAATCACAGCGGGTACTCCTGCTCATGGGCTTTCGGTTCGATGGAATAGAGCAGCCCGCGCGTCGCCAGCCGGCGTATCAGCGACACCACCATCAGCGCGCAGCCCACCGGCAGCGCCAGCGTGACCCAGCCATAGGACAGGCCCGAGGCACCCATTTCACGCGCCCAGTTCGACATGGCCAGCTTCCACCCCAGCCAGCCGACATAGGCCAGAAACAGCGTCATGCTGACGACGCAGACCAGATGCATGGCTGCGCGAAGTCGTGGCGGAACCATGTCCGGGATGGCGCCGATGCGGATGTGATCGCCGCGCTTCATCACCAGATCGGCCCCGATCATGCAGGTCCAGATCAGCAGAAGCTGCGCGATCTCGGGGGCGGCCGGAAACGGGCGGCCAATGGCGCGGGCCGTCGCGCCCACGAAGACCGCCGTGACCGTTCCGCCCAACAGAATGACCGCCAATACCTCTTCGGTGCGGTCCAGAACCTTCCACATGCTCTCCTCCAGATGTTGCGAGTGGCAACGGCAAGCGGCGCGGCACCGGTGCCGCGCCAGAGGACCGTCATTATTGCTGGGCCGCTTCGATATAGGGCATCAGCGCCTCGCGCGCCTCGTCCAGCCCCAGCGAGGTATAGACGCCGGGGACCAGCGCCTTGAATTCGTCCAGATCGACCTCGGTGACGGTGACGCCGGCGGCCTTCATTTCCTCCAGCACCTCCTCGCCCTTGATCACGGTCGCCTCGGACGCCCGGTCGCCGGCCTGCGCCAGTTCCTCGGACACGATGGCCTGATGTTCGGGGCTCAGCGACTGGAACCAGCTTTCCGAGGTGGCAAGCCCGGTCACAAGATGGACATGGTCGGTGAAGGCCAGGTTCTTGACCACCTCGTGCAGCTTGATGCCATAGGCGCCGGTCAGTTGCGCCTCGGCCCCGTCGATGGCGCCCAGTTGCAGCGCCGAATAGACCTCGGACCAGGGCAGGGGCACCGCCGTCGCCCCCATCGCGTTGACGGTGGCCAGCCAGCCCGGTGCGTCGATGGTGCGCACGCGCACGCCGCGCAGATCGCCGGGGCCGTTTACCGGATCTGTGCTGAACATCTGCCGCGTGCCCTGGAACCAGTTGTAGTTCAGCAGCCGGATGCCCGAGCTTGCGGCCAGATCCTCGACCCATTCGCCATAGACCGGGGAATCTGTGATCGCCTTGTAGTCTGTCCACTCATCGACAAGATAGGGCGCCGACAGGATGCCCAGTTCCTTCTTGAAGGGCGCCAGCCGGCCCGCATCGACCAGCACCGCGATGGCGGCACCATTGCGGATCTGTTCCAGCACGTCATTGTCCGAGCCCAGCTGCGAGGACGGATAGACCGTCACCCGGATCTCGCCCTCGCTGCGTTCGGTGATGCGTGTCGAGGCCTCTTCCATCGCGATCACCAGTGGATCGGCCGAGGGTTGCGAGCTGGACAGCGCCAGCTGTGTCTGCGCCAGCGCCAGTCCGGCGCTGGAACCCATCAGCAGGGCGGCAAGGCCAAGCGTCTTGATCATGTTCATGTGTTTCTCCTCCTCAGGTTTTGTTATCGGTTCGGGTTTGGCCCCGGCCACAGCCCGGCGCGGGCCCCTTCCGTCAGTGCCAGAACGATGTGATAGAGCAGCCGCGACAGCGCCTCGGGCCAGATCGCCGCGCCGGTCGCGTCCAACTGGTTGACGAAGACCGGATGGCCGTCGAACCATCGCGCGAAGATCAGGTCCAGCAGATCGCGCGCGTCTGTATCGGCGCCGGGGATCCCTGCCAGATGGCGGGCGGCATGGGCCTTGAGGGCCTCTGTCTGCGGCCACAGCAGGAAGCGCCGTTCCATCACCGCGCCGCTGGCCGACACCGCATCATAGGCCGCCCCTTTCAGCGGCCCGGCGGGCGCAAAGCCGTGTTCCTGCGCGAAACCCGCCAGCCGGTCGCCGATCGCGCGGACCGAGGCATCGCCACCCAGATCCGCCTCGCGCCACAACAGCCAGGCCCATTCGCATTGATGCCCGACCTCGCGGCGCAGGCCCGCATCGCCGGGCAGGGGGCGCAGGTCGGGGGTCAGGAATTCCGCGATGGTGCCGGTATCGGGATCGAGGAAATGGTGCAGCGCCAAGGCCCGGACCTGCGCGGCCCGGTCCAGCCAGTGGCGCGCGCCGGTCATCTCGAAAGCCTGAAGCGCGGCCTCGTAAAGATGCATATGCGGGTTCTGGGCAGGCGCCGCGCGGGTGCTGGCGTCATCCTCATGCAGCAGGCCCGTTGCCGGATCGGTCAGATGCGCCATCAGCGCCTGCCAGCAGGCTTCGGCCTCGGCCAGCGCCGTGGGGTCAGCCGCTGCGCAAGTGGTCAGCGCAAGGATCACGAAGCTTTGGTCATAGCTGCACGCGGTCTCGTCCTGCGGATCGCCGGTGGGGCTGCCGTCACAGGCCACGGCGCGACGATAGAGACCCGGCGCCTTGCGCAGATGCGGCAGGAAATCCCGCGCCGCAAGCGCCGCCGCATGATGCGCGGGATCACCCGACAGCCGCGCCAGATGGGCAAAGGTGAACAGCAGCCGCGCCTGAGCCAGTACCGTCTTGGGCGCAGCGGGGTCCGGCTGGCCCGCATGGTCCAGGGCGTCGAAGAAGCCGCCGTGGCGATGGTCGCGCGCCCGCGCCAGCCAGCCGGGCAGGAAGTCGCACCAGAACCAGTCCGCGCGTGTCGCGGCGGTCCCGGCGCTGCGTCCCGGCAGGGCCATCAGTCCAGCGCCTCCGCGCCCTCGAAGAAGTCGGGCATGGCGCGGACGATCTCGGGCAGGTCGTCGAGGATGCCGCGCAGGTGCAGGCGCATTCCGGTCTCGGCGGCCTGCGGATCACGGGCGCGGATGGCATCGACCACCGCCGCATGTTGCGCGATCAGCCGTTCGCGGGCGAATTGCCGGGCGCTGATATGACGGACCCGGTTCATCTGGGTCTTCAGTTCTTCCAGGTGGTCGCCGACCGCGCCCTGGCCGGCAAGAACTGTCAGAGTGCGGTGAAACTCCTCGTCCAGCAGCATGAAATCCTCGGCCGAGGCATCTGGGTCAAGCGCGCGCTGCGCATCCAGCTGGGCGTCCAGCGCGGCGATGGCGGCATCGTCGGCGACTTCCGCAACGTGGCGGACGATATCGGCCTCGACCGCCTCGCGGATGAAGCGCGCGGTCAGCACCGCCGGGATCGAGATGCGCAGGATGAAAGTACCGCGTTGCGGGCGCACGGCCAGCAGCCCTTCCTCGGCCAGCTTGATGAAGGCCTCGCGCACCGGCTGGCGAGAGACCTCATAGGCCGCCGCAAGCTCGGTTTCGGAAATCCGCGTGCCGGGGGACAGGTCGCCCCGCACGATCCGGTCGCGCAACAGCCGGTGCAGCTGTGGCCCGACGGCGCCTGCCTGTGTCAGAATCGCCATGCTGTCCTCCCTGTTCAAAACCTACTGCCATACTTCCATACTAGTCAATCAATTTATATCATGCTAGGGAATCGGATGTATTGAACCGAGGAGGGAAACGTGCGGCAAACCTGGCGCTGGTTCGGACCGAAGGATCTGGTCTCGATTGACGACATGATGCAGGCGGGGGTCGAGGGGGTCGTCTCGGCCCTGCACCACATCCCCACTGGCGCGGTCTGGACCGCCGAGGAAATCGCCCGCCGTCAGGCCCTGATCGGGGTGATGAAAGACGGCAGCCCTTCCGGCCTGAAATGGGACGTCGTGGAAAGCCTGCCGGTGTCCGAGGACATCAAGAAGCAGAAGGGCGACTGGCGCGCACATATCGAGGCGTGGAAGGCCTCGATGCGGGCGCTGCGCGGGGCGGGGATCGAGGTCATCTGCTATAACTTCATGCCGGTGCTGGACTGGACCCGCACCGATCTGGCCCATCGCCGGCCCAATGGCGCGACCTGCATGCGGTTCGACCTGATCGATTTCGCAGCCTTCGACATTCACATCCTTGCCCGTCCCGACGCCGCCGGGGATTTTCCCGAAGCGGTGGTGGACGAGGCGACCCGGCGCTTTGCCGCCATGTCCGACGATGACAAGGCCGCGCTGGCGCAGAATGTCGTTTTCGGGCTGCCCGGCGCGGCGGAAAACTTTTCGCTGGAGGATGTGCGCGCCCATCTGGCCGAATATGACCGCCTGTCGCCGGAAACACTGCGCGGCCACATGATCGACTTTCTGTCCGAGGTCGCGCCGCTGGCGCAGGAACTGGGCGTCCGGCTGTGCTGCCATCCCGACGATCCGCCCTTCACCCTGCTGGGCCTGCCGCGCGTGATGTCCACCGAGGCCGATTATCGCACCGTTCTGGATGCCGTCGATCTGCCCGCCAATGGCGTGACGCTGTGCGCGGGCTCGCTTGGCGCGCGTCCCGACAATGATCTGCCGGGGATGATGCAGCGGCTGGCCGACCGCGTCCATTTCCTGCATCTGCGCAATGTGACCCGTGAAAGCGACCAGATCATGGGCAGCTTTCACGAGGCCGAGCATCTGGGCGGCGGCACCGACATGGTGGCGCTGATCGCCGCTGTCCTGCGCGAGGAACGCCGCCGCCGGGCCGAGGGCCGCGCGGACCACCAGATCCCGTTCCGACCCGATCACGGACAGGACATTCTGGACGACCTGACCCGCAAGGCGCAGCCGGGCTATCCCTCGATCGGGCGGCTGAAGGGTCTGGCCGAGCTGCGTGGGATCATGACCGCGCTGGACCACCCGGCCGAGGGGCTGCGGGCATGAGCGCGCCACGGCTGGACGCGCTGGACCGCGTTCATGGCCCGGCCGCGCGGCCGGGCTATGATCCGGCGGCGCATGGCGTGGGCATCCTGCATCTGGGCATCGGCGCCTTTCACCGCGCCCATCAGGCGGTGGCGACCGACGACGCGCTGGCCCGCAGCGGCGGCGACTGGCGGATCACCGGCGTCAGCCTGCGCTCGCGCGAGGTGGCGGATGCGCTTGGCCCGCAGCACGGGCTGTATACGCTGATCGAACGCGGCGCGGATGGCACGAAGGCCCGCGTCATCGGCGCGATCCGCGACGTGATCGCCGCCGACCCGGACCGGGTGCTGGCCGCCATGTCGGACCCCGCGATCCGCATTGTGACGCTGAGCGTGACCGAAAAGGGCTATGGCATCGACCGCGTCACCCGCGCCGCGGATCCCGCGCATCCGGCCGTGGCCGCCGATCTGGCCGATCCCGACCGCCCCTCGGGCGTGCTGGGGCTGATCTGCGCCGCACTGGCCGCGCGCCATGCGGCGGGGGCCGCGCCCTTTACCGTCCTGTCCTGCGACAACCTGCCCGAGAACGGCGCGCTGCTGCGTGATGGCGTGCTGGATTTCGCCCGCCGCGCCCGGCCCGATCTGGCCGGGTGGATCGCGGATAACGTCGCCTTCCCCTCCTCGATGGTGGACCGCATCACCCCCGCCGCCACGCCCGAGACGCTGGCCGAGGCCGCGCGTCAGACCGCCTGCACCGATCTGGCGGCCATCGAGACCGAGCCCTTCATGCAATGGGTGATCGAGGACCACTTCCCTCAGGGCCGCCCCGACTGGGAGGCTGGCGGCGCGATCTTCGTGCGCGATGTCGCACCATACGAGCGGATGAAGCTGACCATGCTGAACGGCAGCCATTCGATGCTGGCCTATGCCGGTTTCCTGTCGGGTCACCGCTATGTGCGCGATGTGATGAATGATGCGGCGCTGGCCGCGCTGGTCCGGCGGCATCTACAGGCGGCGGCGCAGGTCCTGCCACCGCTGGAAGGCATCGTGCTGGCCGATTACGCCGCCGATCTGGAGGCGCGTTTCCACAACCCCGCCATCGCGCATGAGACATATCAGATCGCCATGGACGGCACCCAGAAGCTGCCGCAGCGGATCTTCCAGCCCGCGCTGGCGGCGATGGAGGCCGGGCAGGACCCGCGTGCCTTTGCCTTCGCCACCGCCGCATGGATGCGCTATGCGCAGGGGGTGACGGATACCGGCGAAACTTACGCCCTGCGCGACCCGCGCGAGGCCGATATCCGCGCCGCGCTGGCAGGTGTCGCACGCGATGCGGGCGCGATCTCGGCCGCGCTGCACGACCTGCCGGGGCTGTTTCCGCAGCGCCTGACGCATGATCCCGCATGGCGCGACGCGGTCGAGTCCGCGCTGGCGTTGATGCTGAGCGATGGCATGGCGCAGGCGATCCGGCACGAGGCCGCAGCGTGACGGCCCCCGGAAAGATGTCGTGATCGGCAGGCCCTGACGGCGGCGGGATGGCCGGACAGTCAGGGCTTTCCGCGACCGATCCGGGGTTCCGACCCGTCCAGCAACCGGGCGATATTGGCGCGGTGGCGGGCGAAGATCAGCACCGCCATGAACAGGCTGACCAGCACCAGATCGGCCCGTCCGATGGCCCAGGCAAAGACCGGCGACAGCGCGGCGGCCAGCAGCGCCGACAGGCTGCTGATCCGGCTGATGACCGCGCTCAGCAGCCAGACACCGCAGGCGATCAGCCCCAGCGGCCAGTGAAGCGCGATCAGCGTGCCAAGGAAGGTGGCGACGCCCTTGCCGCCCCTGAAGCCCAGCCAGACCGGAAAGCAATGGCCCAGAAACGCGGCGCCTCCGGCCAGCATCGCCGCGGTTTCGCCGCCGAAATGGCGTGCCAGCAACACCGCGATGGCGCCCTTGCCGCTGTCCAGCAGCAGGGTGGCGAAGGCTGCGGGCTTGTTGCCGGTGCGCAGGACATTGGTCGCGCCGATATTGCCCGATCCGATCTGACGCAGATCGCCCAGACCCAGCACACGGGTGATGGCGACGCCGAAGGGGATCGACCCCAGCAGATAGCCAAGCGCCGTCCACAGGATCAGCGTCATGGCTCACCCCCGAAAACGCGCTGACCGGCGACCCATGTGCCCATGACCCGGCCCTGCATCCGTGCGCCGTCGAAAGGCGTGTTCTTGGATTTCGACAGCAGCGTAAAGCGGTCCAGAACGAAAGGCGCGTCGGGGTCGAACAGCACCAGATCGGCGGGCGCGCCGCTGGTCAGCCGTCCGGCGGGCAGACCCAGCCGTTTCGCCGGGTTCAGCGACATGGCGCGCCACAGCTGCGGCAGGCTGAGCCCGCCCTGATGATAGAGCCGCAGCGCCGCAGGCAGCAGCGTCTGCAAACCGACCGCGCCGGGGGCGGCGGCCTCGAAGGGCAGACGCTTGGATTCCTCGTCCTGAGGGGTGTGGAAGCTGGCGATCACGTCGATCAGACCATCCGCCACCGCCTGCACCATCGCCTGCCGGTCGTCTTCCGAGCGCAGCGGCGGGGTGAAGCGGAAGAAGGTCCGGTAATCGCCCACGTCGAATTCGTTCAGTGTCAGATGGTGGATCGAGATCCCCGCCGTCACGTCCAGCCCGGCATCGCGCGCGCGGGTCAGGGCGGGAAGGGCGCCCGCGGTGGTGATCTGGTCGGCATGCCAGCGACAGCGGGTCATCTGCACCAGCGCCAGATCGCGGCTTACGCCCATCACCTCGGCCATGGGCGAGACGGCGGGAATGCCATAGATCGAGGCGAATTTGCCGCTGGTCGCCGCCGCACCTTTCGACAGGCCCGCATCCTGCGGATGGCCGACGATCAGCGCATCAAGGCCGCGCGCATAGGTCATGCAGCGGTTGAGCAGCCTTGTATCCTGCACGACGCGGACGCCATCGGTGAAGGCCACCGCGCCCAGATCGGTCAGAAAGCCGATCTCGACCATCTCTCGCCCCTCGCGGCCCTTGGTCAGCGAGGCCATGTGATGGATGTTCACCGGCGCATCGGCGGCGCGGCGAGTAACGAATTCCAGCGATTCCGGCGTGTCGATGGGCGGCATCGTATCGGGCCGGGCGATCACCGTGGTCACGCCGCCCGCCACCGCCGCCAGCCCGGCGCTGCGGAAGCTTTCCTTGTGACGCTCTCCGGGTTCGCCGATCTTGACGCCCCAGTCGATCAGGCCGGGCGCCAGCGCGCGGCCCTGACAGTCGATCACGGTGGCGCCTTCGGGGGCGGGTTCATCCGGCCCGGCCACGGCTTCGATCACGCCGTCCCGGATCAGCAGGCTGCCGGGGGCGTCGGTCTGGGCCTCGGGGTCGATCAGGCGGGCATTGGTGAAAAGCGTCGTCATACCATGATCCCCGTTGCCGCGCGGCCGCGTTCGGCGCGCAGGTTGTGGGCCAGCAGGTCCAGTGCGGCCATGCGCACCGCCACGCCCATTTCCACCTGATCCTGAATCACGCTGCGGTTGATGTCGTCGGCGATGGTGCCGTCGATCTCGACCCCGCGATTCATCGGGCCGGGATGCATGACGATGGCATCGGGTGCGGCCAGAGCCAGCTTGTCGGCATCCAGCCCCCAGCGGTGGTAATATTCGCGCTCGGACGGAATGAAGCCGCCATCCATGCGTTCGCGCTGAAGCCGCAGCATCATCACCACATCGGCGCCTTTCAGCCCCTCGCGCATGTCCTCATAGAGTTCGACGCCCATCTCGCCCGCGCCTGCGGGCATCAGGGTTGCCGGGCCGATGAGGCGCAGGCGGTTTTCCATCTTGCCCAGCAGCAGCAGGTTCGAGCGCGCCACCCGGCTGTGGGCGATGTCGCCGCAGATGGCGATGGTCAGACGCTGAAGCCGGCCCTTGGCGCGACGGATGGTCAGCGCGTCCAGCAGCGCCTGGGTGGGGTGTTCATGGCGTCCGTCGCCGGCATTGATGACGGCGCAGTTCACCTTTTCGGCCAACAGGTTGACCGCGCCGCTGTGCGGATGGCGCACCACCAGCAGGTCGGGCTGCATCGCGTTCAGCGTCAGCGCCGTGTCGATCAGGGTCTCGCCCTTTTTCACGCTGCTTTGCGCGACGGCCATGTTCATCACATCGGCCCCCAGACGCTTGCCCGCCAGCTCGAAGCTGGACTGGGTGCGGGTCGAGTTCTCGAAGAACATGTTGATCTGGGTCAGACCGGCCAGCGCATCGGAATGTTTGACGGTGCGGCGGTTCAGCGCGACGTAGTCCTCGGCCAGATCCAGCAGGGTCACGATGTCCGAGGGCGCAAGATGGTCGATGCCCAGAAGGTGGCGGGCGCGAAAGCTCATGGGCGTCCTCATGGCGGCTGAAAACGCGTCCTCTATCGCAGAAGCGCGGGGCTGCGGCAAGCCGGGCTTGCGGGGAGAGGTGGGAAGGGGGCTGTCTGCCCCCTCTTGGCCTGCGGCCAATTCACCCCCGAAGGTATTTTCAAGAAGTGCGAGGGGCTGTTTCTGCATATGATGCAAATCAGCCGATTGCCGGAACCTGTGGGGCGGGGTAAGCGGGGCGGATGAGCAACCGTTACGCCCCCCATGTCGCCGCGACGCTGTCGCTGGGACTGCCGCTGATCGGCAGCCATCTGGCGCGCATGGCCATCGGGGTCAGCGATACGGTGATGATCGGCTGGTATGGGGTCGAGCCGCTGGCGGCGCTGGTCATCGCGACGTCCTTCTTTCAGGTGCTGTTCTTTCTGGGCATGGGGTTCGGCACCGGGGTGATGGGGCTGATCGCCACCCATATCGCCAGCGGCAACGAGACCGAGGTGAGGCGCGGCGCGCGCATGGCGCTGTGGCTGTCGGCGGGCTATGCGCTGGCGGTGATGCCGCTGATGTGGTTTTCCGAGGCGATTCTGCTGGGGCTGGGGCAGACGCCGGTCGTGGCCAAGCTGGCGCAGGACTATCTGCGGATCGCGGGCTGGGGGTTGCTGGCCGTTCTGGGGCAGCTGACGCTGAATTCCTATCTGGCGGCGCTGGAGCGCACGGCGGTTGTCATGTGGGTCACGCTGGTCGGGCTGGCCATCAATATCGGGCTGAACTGGATTTTCATCTTCGGCAATCTGGGCATGCCCGCGCTGGGTGTCCGGGGCGCGGCGATCACCAGCCTGTCGGTCCAGATGCTGCAACTGGTGGCGCTGCTGGCCTATGCCCATTGGCTGCCGCGGGCACGGAAATATCATCTGTTCCAGCGTTTCTGGCGCCCCGATTGGCAGGCCATGCGCGAGGTGGCGCGGATCGGCTGGCCGATCGGGCTGACCATGGTGGCCGAGGGCGGGTTGTTCGTCGCCTCGAACGTGATGATGGGCTGGATCGGCACGCAGCAGCTGGCAGCGCATGGGATCGCGTTGCAGATCACCTCGATCACCTTCATGGCGCATCTGGGCCTGTCGAATGCCGCGACCGTGCGGGTCGGGCAGGCCAAGGGGCGCGGCGATGCGATCTGGATGCGGGATGCGGCGATGACGGTTATGGCGCTGTCGCTGTGCTTTGCCTGCATCGCCATTGCCATCTATCTGCTGTTCGCCCAGCCACTTGTGCGGGTGTTTCTGGATGCGGGCGATCCGCAGGCCCCGGCCATCGTCGTCATCGGGGCCGGGCTGCTGCTTTATGCGGCGCTGTTTCAGCTGACCGATGCGTTTCAGGTGATCGCGCTGGGGTTTCTGCGCGGCGTGCATGACACGCGGCTGCCGATGCTGATCGCCGGGTTCAGCTATTGGGTGGTCGGGATGCCGGTCGCCTATGGGCTGGCTTTCGGGCTGGATGTGGGGCCGCCGGGCCTGTGGCTGGGGCTGTGTGTCGGGCTGACGCTGGCCGCGATCCTGCTGATGGTGCGGTTCTGGCATGGCTGGGCGCGTGGGGTCTGGACCGCCCGGCCCGGGCCGGGTTAACCTGCCGCCGCAATCTGCAAGGAAGATCAGCCATGCGTCCCGTCTTTGTCCAGTTCCGCTGCGCCCCCGGCAAGACCTATGAGGTCGCCGACGCGATCTATGACCGCGAGATCGTCAGCGAGCTTTACTCGACCTCGGGCGATTTCGACCTGCTGGCCAAGATCTATATCCCCGAGGATGCGGATGTCGGCCATTTCCTGTCCGAAAAGCTGTTCGACATTCCGCATATCAGCCGCACCCTGACGACGATGACCTTCCGCGCGTTCTGACCCGGCCGCGCCCGTCTGTGGCGGGCTGTCGCAGCGACACAGCACCACGGGGCGCCGTTATTGGGTTGTCGCCCGGCGCGTGCTAGCCTGTTTGCGCCAGCACAAGGAACGCGCGCCATGGATATAGGTGTTGTCGAGCTGTCGCGACTGCAGTTCGCGATGACGGCTTTGTATCATTTTCTGTTCGTCCCCCTCACCCTGGGCCTGTCGGTCCTGATCGCGATCATGGAGACGGTCTATGTCATGACCGGCCGTCCGATCTGGCGGCAGATGACCAAGTTCTGGGGGACATTGTTCGGCATCAACTTTGCCATGGGCGTCGCCACCGGCGTGGTGATGGAGTTCCAGTTCGGCATGAACTGGTCCTATTACAGCCATTATGTCGGCGACATCTTCGGGGCGCCGCTGGCGCTGGAAGGGCTGATGGCGTTCTTCCTCGAGGCCACCTTTGTCGGGCTGTGGTTCTTTGGCTGGGACCGGCTGTCGAAACAGGCGCATCTGGTCGTGGCCTGGCTGGTCGCCATCGGCTCGAACTTTTCGGCGCTGTGGATCCTGATCGCCAATGGCTGGATGCAGCATCCGGTGGGGGCCGAGTTCAACCCGCTGACCATGCGGATGGAGCTGACCAGCTTTTACGAGGTCATGTTCAACACTGTCGCGCAGGCGAAATTCGTCCACACCGTCAGCGCCGGTTACGTCACCGCCTCGATATTCGTGCTGGGTGTGTCTTCGTGGTATCTTTTGCAGGGGCGGCATCTGGCGCTGGCGCGGCGGTCGATCACCGTGGCCTCCAGCTTTGGCCTTGCGGCCGCGCTGTCGGTCGTGGTTCTGGGCGACGAATCGGGCTATGATACCGGGCTGAACCAGAAGATGAAGCTGGCCGCCATCGAGGCCATGTGGGAGACCGAGCCCGCCCCCGCCCCCTTTACCATGATCGGCATTCCCGATCAGCAGGCGCGGGAAACGAAATGGGCGATCCATATCCCCTATGCGATGGGGCTGATCGGCACCCGGTCCCTGACCGAGGAAATCCCCGGCATCAACCAGCTGGAGCAAGAGGCGGCAGAGCGGATCCGGTCCGGTCTTGTCGCCTATGACGCGCTGATGACCATCCAGCAGGACCGCGAGGCGACGGATGCGGGCGTGGTGGCCACATTCGAGCAGCATTCCGACGATCTGGGCTATGCGCTGCTGCTGCGCCGCTATCTGGACGACCCGCGCGAGGCCAGCGAGGAACAGATCGCGCAGGCAGCCGAGGATACCATCCCCCATGTCTGGCCGATCTTCTGGGCCTTCCGCATCATGGTCGGGCTGGGGATGCTGTTCATCGCCACGACCGGCTATTTCTTCGTCACTACCTCTTTCCGCGGCGGGCGCTATCCGAAATGGGCGCTGCGCTTTGCGGTGCTGCTGATCCCGGCGCCGTGGATCGCCGCCGAGATGGGCTGGATCGTCGCCGAATATGGCCGTCAGCCCTGGACGGTGGATGGCGTGCTGCCCACGGCGCTGTCGGTCAGCGCGCTGTCCGTGACCGAGCTGTTGCTGACGCTGGCCGCATTCGCCACCTTCTATACGGTTCTTTTCGTGATCGAGATCAAGCTCTTGCTGAAATATATCCGCAAGGGGCCGGTCGATGATGTGCAACTGACTGATGACTGGGACGCGAAACACCGCGCCCGGCTCAGCCCGGCGGAGGTACGGCAATGATCCTGCACGAATTTCTCTCGTTCGAGGTGCTGCGGCTGATCTGGTGGCTGATCCTGGGGGTGCTGCTGATCGGCTTTGCGCTGACCGACGGTTTCGACATGGGGGCGGCGGCACTGCTGCCCTTCGTGGCGAAAACCGATACCGAGCGGCGCGTGGTCATCAACACCATGGGCCCGGTCTGGGAGGGGAATCAGGTCTGGTTCATCCTTGGCGGCGGCGCGATCTTCGCGGCCTTTCCGCCGCTTTACGCGATCAGTTTCTCGGGCTTCTATCTGGCGATGTTCGTGATCCTGTCGGCGCTGATCTTCCGCCCGGTGGCCTTCAAGTTCCGCAGCAAGCGCGAGGATCCGAAATGGCGCAGCCGCTGGGATAATGTGCTGGTCTTCAGCGGGGCCACCCCGGCGCTGCTGTTCGGGGTGGCGGTGGGCAATGTCATGCTGGGCGTGCCGTTCCACCTGACCCCCGACCTGCATGCGATCTATGAGGGCGGCGCATTCGGCAAGCTGTTCGGGTTGCTGCGGCCTTTCGCGATCCTGTGCGGGGTGGTGTCGCTGGCGATGCTGGTCATGCATGGCGCGGGCTGGCTGGTGCTCAAGACCGAAGGCGCGATCGCCGCGCGCGCCCGCCTCTATGGCAGCCGTGCGGCGCTGGTGGTGCTGGCGGGCTATGCGCTGGCCGGGATCTGGCTGGCGGTCGGCATCGACAGCTTCGCCTATGTGACGCCGCCTGCGCCCGATGGCCCGTCGAACCCGCTGGCATGGCAGGTCGTCCATGGCGGCAGCTGGCTTGCGGCTTATGGGGAACGTCCGTGGATCGTGATCGCCCCGCTGCTGGGCTTCATCGGCACGGCGATGGCATGGCGCGCCCTGCGTTCGGGAGGGGAGCTGTCGCCGCTTGGCTGGTCGAAACTGGGCATCTTCGGGATGATTTCGTCGGTGGGGCTGACGATCTTTCCATTCCTTCTGCCCTCGAACACCCATCCCGACAGTTCGCTGTCGGTCTGGACCGCCACGTCCTCGCATCAGACGCTGTTCGTGATGCTGGTGGCGACGGCGATCTTTCTGCCGATGATCATGGCCTATACGGCATGGGTCTATAAGGTTCTGTGGGGCAAGGTGACCGAGGATCAGGTCACCGATCCCGACAGCCACTCATATTGAAGGAGGCACCCGATGTGGTATTTCGCATGGATGCTGGGCCTGCCGCTGGCGGCGCTGTTTGCCGTGGTCAACGCCATGTGGCTGGAACTGCAAGAGGATCGGGCCCTGTTCGAGGGCCGTCAGGACCGCCGCAACGACGAGCTGTAAACCCTTGCGGCAGGGGCTGAAATCGGGGATGGCTTGGGTCATGGATACCCTGCGCCTTGCCCCGATCCCCGCCAACCTGCCCGCGACCGTTCCCTTCGTCGGGCCGGAAACCCTGCAACGTCGCCTTGGGCAGCCCTTCGCCGCCCGGCTGGGCGCGAATGAGAACGGCTTCGGCCCCAGCCCGCGCGCGGTGGCCGCGATGCAGGCGGCGGTGCTTGATATCTGGCAATATGGCGATGCGACCAGCCACGATCTGACACAGGCGCTGGCCGCGCATCTGGACCTGCCTGCCGATCATATCACCGTGGGCGAGGGGGTGGACGGCCTTCTGGGCAACCTCGTCCGGCTGATGATCGCGCCCGGCGATGTGGTGGTGACCTCGGATGGCGCCTATCCGACCTTCAACTATCATGTGACGGGCTTCGGCGGGGTGCTGCACAAGGTCCCCTATCGCGACGATGCCGAGGATCCCGCCGCCCTGACCCGGGCCGCACATGAAAACGGCGCGCGCATGGTCTATCTGGCCAATCCCGACAACCCGATGGGCAGCTG
This sequence comes from Paracoccus alcaliphilus, assembly GCF_028553725.1. Lineage (NCBI taxonomy): Bacteria > Pseudomonadati > Pseudomonadota > Alphaproteobacteria > Rhodobacterales > Paracoccaceae > Paracoccus > Paracoccus alcaliphilus. Next base: position 3,510,069 of record NZ_CP067124.1, on the reverse strand, counting down.
GATCAGGGGCACCGACATTGCCGCCATGCTGGACGATCTGCCGCCCGGCTGCCTGCTGGTGCTGGACGAGGCCTATCTGGAATTCGCCCCGGCCGGGGCCATCTCGCAGATCGCCCCCGACGACCCGCGCGTGATCCGCATGCGCACCTTCTCCAAGGCCTACGGGCTGGCGGGCGCGCGGATCGGCTATGCCACCGGCCATCCGCAACTGATCGCGGCCTTCGACCGGGTCCGCAACCATTTCGGCGTCAACCGCATCGCGCAGGCGGGCGCGTTGGCCGCGCTTCAGGATCAGGACTGGCTGGCCCGCACCCTTGCGCAGGTGGCACAGGCCCGCACCCGCATCGCGGCCATCGCCACGGATAACGGCCTCACCGCCCTGCCATCCGCCACCAACTTCGTCGCCATCGACACCGGCCGCGACGGCCCCTTCGCCCGCGCGCTGGTCGAAGCGCTGGAGGCCGAGGGCGTCTTCATCCGCATGCCCGGCACCGCCCCCCTGAACCGCTGCATCCGCGTCAGCTGCGCCCCGCCCCCGGAACTCGAGGTTTTCGCCGCCGCCCTGCCCAAGGCCCTGTTACGCCTCTAAGGCGCCGCCCCATCTTTGGTGCCCAAATATCCCCGCCGGAGGCACCCGCGATCACCGCCGGGTGCCCCCATCGGCAAAGGCTCACATCGCCGCCAGCTGCGCCAGTGCCGCCCTGACACGGGTCACGTCATCCTCCAGCGCCACCAGTTTCGCGCGGGTTTCCTCGATCACCTCGGCTTCGGCATTCTCGACGAATTTCGGATTGCCCAGCCGCTTGCGCAGCCCCTCGGCATCCTTTTCCGCCTTGCCAAGCGATTTCTGCAACCGCGCCGTTTCCGCCGCCGCATCGATCACGTCACCGATGGGCAGCGCGAATGATGCGCCCTGCGCCGCGACAGAGATCATTCCCTTGCCCGCGGTGCCGTCCACGGGGGCGTTCACCCGCGCCAGATGCTCGATCAGCGGGCTGTTGGCGGCCAGTGCCGCGTGCGCCGCCGCGTCGGCCTCGGTCACGATCAGGTCCAGCTTCGCGCCCGCCGGAACCCCCATCTGCGCGCGGGCGGAACGCACCGCCTCGATCAGCGAGATCACCCAGTTCATCTGCCGGTCGGCCCCGGCGTCGATCAGTTCCGCGCCATAGGCCGGCCAGTCGCCATGCACCAGCATCTTCGCCCGGTCGCCGGTCAGCCGCCACAATTCCTCGGTCACGAAGGGCATGACCGGATGCAGCATCAGATAGCACTGATCCAGAACCCAGCCCATCGTGGCGCGGGTCTCGTCCGCATGTTCGCCATCGAACAGCGGCTTGGCGAATTCCACATACCAGTCGCAGACCTTGCCCCAGACAAAGGCATAAAGCCCGGTCGCCGCGTCGTTGAAGCGGTATGTCTCCAGCGCCTCGTCCGTCGCCATGCGAATCCGCGCCACCTCGCCGATGATCCAGCGGTTGACCGTATGGGCGGGCTCGGGCCGCGCGCCGCCACCGCGGACGCCGTTCATCTCGGCAAAGCGGGTGGCGTTCCAGATCTTGGTGACGAAGTTGCGGAAGCTCTCGACATGCCGCGGGCCCAGCTTGGGGTCGCGGCCCATTGCCGCCATGCTGGTCAGCGTCATGCGCAGCGCGTCGGCGCCGAAATCGTCGATCAGGGTCAGCGGGTCGATGACATTGCCCTTGGACTTGGACATCTTCGCGCCCTTCTCGTCGCGCACCAGCCCGTGGACATAGACGGTGTGAAAGGGCACCTGATCGACCACGGCCAGTTGCATCATCATCATCCGGGCCACCCAGAAGAAGATGATGTCAAAGCCGGTGACCAGAACATCGGTCGGGAAATACTTGCGCAGCTCTTCGGTATCCGCAGGCCAGCCCAATGTGCCGATGGGCCACAGGCCGGACGAGAACCAGGTATCCAGCACATCCGGGTCGCGCCAGACCGGATAGACCAGCCGGGTCGGGTCCTGCGACAGGTTGTAATCCGCCAGCCCCTGCGCGAAGGCGTCGATGGCGGCATCGCGGTCGGCCACCTCGATCACCCGGGCGATTTCCAGCGGTTGCGGCAGCCCGGCGATCATGTCGCGGAAGTTCTCGCGCACCTCCTCGAAGCTGGTGGCGGCGCGGTGGATCTGATCGCGATGGACCAGACCTTCCTCCAGCAGGGCAAAGATCTCGACCTCATCCAGCGCGCCGTCATGGTCGTCATCGACCTGACCTTCCAGCGACAGGTCAAGACCATACCACACCGGAATCTGATGGCCCCACCACAGCTGGCGGCTGATCGTCCACGGCTCGATATTCTCCAGCCAGTGGAAATAGACCTTCTGATGCTGCTCGGGCAGGATTTTCGTGCGCCCATCGCGCACCGCGTCCAGCGCCGGGCCGACGATCCGTGCCGTGTCCACGAACCACTGATCGGTCAGCATCGGCTCGATCACCACGCCGGAACGGTCGCCGAAGGGCTGCATGATCGGCTTGGCATCCACCAGCGGGCGGCGTTCCAGATGCTCGGCCCCGGTTTCGGGTTCGATTTCCTTGTGCAGATAAGTGACCGCCAGCCCCTCGGCACCGATCTGTTCGATCACCCGCTTGCGGGCTTCGAACCGGTCCAGCCCGCGCAGATCCTCGGGCACGAGGTTGACGTTCGAGACGTCGCCCACATCCTCGCCCCTTGCGGCGCGGGTGGCGATCTCGGCGCTGTCGGCATAGGACAGCCCGTCGGCGCGCATCGCGCCCTTGCCATCCATCAGCGCATAAAGCGGGATGCCGTTGCGCGTCGCCACGCCATAGTCGTTGAAGTCATGCGCGCCGGTGATCTTGACCGCGCCACTGCCGAAATCGGGGTCGGGATATTCGTCGGTGATGATCGGGATCAGGCGGCGATGTTCCTTCGGTCCCACCGGAATTTCGCACAGCTTGCCGATGATCGGGGCATAGCGCGGATCATCGGGATGCACCGCCACCGCGCCATCGCCCAGCATGGTTTCAGGCCGGGTCGTCGCGATGCTGATATAGTCGCGCGTCTCGCGCAGGGTGACGTTGCCGTCCTCGTCGCGTTCGACATATTCATAGGTCTCGCCGCCCGCCAGCGGGTATTTGAAATGCCACATATGGCCGGGGGTCTCGCGGTTCTCGACTTCCAGATCGCTGATCGCGGTCTCGAAATGCGGGTCCCAGTTCACCAGCCGCTTGCCGCGATAGATGATGCCCTTGTCATAGAGTTCCACAAAGACCCGGATCACGGCGTCGTGGAAATTGCCCTCTTCGCCCGCGGGCGCACCCGGCGCGCCGGACATGGTAAAGGCATTGCGCGACCAGTCGCAGGACGCGCCAAGGCGTTTCAACTGGTTGATGATGGTGTCGCCGGATTCCCGTTTCCAGTCCCAGATCTTGGCCTGAAACGCCTCGCGCCCGATCTCGCGCCGGTTCGGTTCCTGCCGCTCGGCCATCTGCCGTTCGACGACCATCTGGGTGGCGATGCCCGCATGGTCCTGACCGGGCTGCCACAAGGTGTCGAAGCCGCGCATCCGGTGCCAGCGGACAAGGATGTCCTGAAGCGTATTGTTGAAGGCATGGCCGATATGCAGGCTGCCGGTGACGTTGGGCGGCGGGATCATCACCGTGAAGGTTTCGGACCGCGAGGCATTGGCCCCGGCGGCGAAGGCGCCCGTCTGTTCCCATTCGGCGCTGATCCGGGCCTCGGCGGCCTTGGCGTCAAAGCTTTTGTCCATCGTCATGTCGGCTGATCCCCTTGCTTGGGGATGGATTAGCGAAATGACGCGGAAAGGCCAAGAGACGCGGCGCGAAATGCGATCATTGACCGGCCTCGGCCGCCTTGATGCGGGCGATCAGCAGGTCGGGCAGTTCGGGCCGGTGGATGATGTTCAGATGCGTGGTGTCGGGCAGTACCGCCAGCCATGCATCGGGAATCAAAGCTGCCAGATGCGCGCCATGTTCGGGCGGCAGGAAATCGCTGTCGCCCAGCAGGATCTGGGTGGGGGCGGTGATGGCGACCAGTTCCTCATCGCTCCAGCCCCAGTCCGAGGCGATGAAACGGCCCAGTTTGGTCAGCACCTTAGTCATGCCGTCGGGGGCGTCGGGGTTCTGCTCCATCCAGCTTTGGCGCATTGCCAGCATGTCCCAGGGCGAGGGCAGCAGCGCCAGCGTTTCGGCATCGGGCAGCTGGCCGGGATCGCGGTTCGCGGCGACCAGACCGGGATGCATGCCGTCATTGCTTTGCGCGGCGGAAATCGCGTTCAGCGAGGCGACGCGATCCGGCGCATGAACCGCCAGATCATAGCCCAGCATCCCGCCCATCGAAAAGCCGACCACATGCGCCGAATCGACCTGCAGCGCGTCCAGCACCGCCAGGGTATCGCGGCGCATGCTGTCCATCGTGATCGGCTGGTCGCGATCGGCGGTGCGGCCGTGGCCCTGCTGGTCGATGCCGATGACGGCGCGGTCCTGCGACAGCACCGGGATCAGGTCCGCCCATGTCAGCGCGGTATTCATCGCGCCGCCATGCAGCAGCAGGATCGGCGGCTGATCCGGCGTCAGGTCGCCATGCACCTCGTACCAGACCGGGTGCGCGTCAACCTCGATGATGTCGGCCAGCGCCGTGGCGGGCAGCGCGGCAAGGGCCAACAGCAGCAGCGGCCTCATTCGGGTGCGCCCTTATGTCGTTCATCCGCCGCCTGCCAATGCGCCATCTGATCGGCCAGCGCCTTGCGGAACGCGGGCCGGTCCGTCGCGCGTTCCAGATAGGCGGCCAGTTGCGGCAGATCGTCCAGCAGGCCGGATTCGGCCGGGATGCGCAGAATGTCGGACATCAACAGATCGGCCACGGTAAATCCGTCGCCCACCAGCCAGTCGCGATCCTTCAGCGCCTCCTGCAATTGCGCCAGACGTTCGTGCAGAAAGCTTTCCCGTCGGGCGGCCGTGACGTCGTCCTTGTCGAAGAACTTCGCCACGATCCAGGCCAGCGCGCCGGGCTCGATACTGTTCAGCGCCGCGATCAGCCATTGCACGGTGCGGGGGTGATCCTGCCCCTTTGGCAGCAAGGCGCTGCCCTCGGCCAGATAGAGCAGGATGGCACCGGATTCGAACAGCGACAGATCGCCGTCGAGGATCATCGGCACCTGCGCGAAAGGCTGACGGGCGATATGCGCCGCCGATTTTTCGCGCAGGGGCACGGTGTCCACCTGATAGGGTCGCCCGATCTCTTCCAGCAGCCAGCGGATGCGCAGATCGCGCACATAGCCGCGGGGAAACTCGGGCACCCAGTCATATGTGGTCAGAATCAGCGTCATGCCGTGCCCCTTGGGCCGACCATGGCGAACCATGCGCCCTGCGGATCGGTGGCGACGGCGATCCATGCGTCACCGGGCACCTGAATGGGGCCGTGATGCAGCTTGCCGCCCGCCTCGTCCAGCCGCCGGATGGCGCTGTCGATGTCGGTCACGCCGAAATAGGTCAGCCAGTGAGGCACAGGCGAATCGCCCAGACCCATCACCGCGCCGATATCGGCGCCGTCATGGCTGAACAGCTGATAGGTGCCCATCTCGCCCATATCCATCGCCTGAGACTTCTGCCAGCCGAACAGGGTGGAATAGAAGTCGAACCCGGCATCGGGGTCGGTCGAGTTGAGCTCGTTCCAGTTGCCATGTCCGGGGCGGGACTGGTCGAAGGCATTGCCGCCCTGACCCTCGGGCATCGGCAGGGGCTGAAGGATGCCAAAGCCCGCGCCCTGCGGATCGGCGGCGACGGCAAAGCGGCCGGTGCCGGGGATGTCGGTGGGCGGACGATGGATGGTGCCGCCCGCCGCAAGGATCTGATCCGCCACCCGGTCGGCATCGGTGACGCCGAAATAGGTCAGCCATGCGGGCGGCATCTGTCCGACGAAATCAGGGATCTCCATCAGCCCGGCGACCATGTCGCCACCGGCGGTGGCAAGGTGATAGGTAAAGCCCTCCATCCCGGCATCATTGACGGACCAGTCAAGGACGCGGGCATAGAACGCCCCGGCATCGGCAAGGGCACCTTTCGAGGTGCTGAGTTCATACCAGACGGGCAGGCCGTGATGGGTCATCCTGTCCTCTCAATTCTTGTCAACGATGGGGGTGAAGCCGCCCCAGAACATGCGCATCCCGTCAAAGGGCATCTCGGTCGGCATTTCCATGCTTTCCATCTCGGCCTCCATCTGTTTGGCGGCCTTGTCGCAGGTTTCCCGGTCGGGCCATTCGATCCACGAAAACAACGGCACCTCGCCCTCTTTCGCGTCGGTCGCGCGATAGAAATCGGTCACCTTGCCGTGGGGCACATCCTCGCCCCAACATTCGATCTGATGGGTGGCGCCAAGGCGGGCGAACATCTCGGTCGCGCTGCGGGCCATGTCGATATAGGCCTGTTTCCTGTCCGCCGGGGCCGCCAGCACGAAACCCTGAACATAGCTGCCGGGCCGGCTTTCGCCCTCGGTGACGATGGGCGAGAAGCCGCCCCAGAACATCCGCATCCCGTCGAACGGCATGTCCGGCATCTGCTGCATGTCGGGATCGGCCATCATGTCGGCCCAAGCCTTGTCGCAGGTTTCGCGATCCGGCCATTCGATCCATGAAAAGACCGGGGTTTCGTCGTCACTGGCCCCGGTCGCGCGGTAAAAGTCGGTCTGCTTGCCCCGGGTGACATCTTCGCCCCAGCACTCGACCATCCGGGTTGCGCCGCGTTTCTGGAAGATCGGCCAGGATTGCGTCGCGTGGTCGATATAGGCCTGCCGGTTCGCTGTCGGCACCGCAGCCACAAAGCCGCTGTAATAGGTCATCTCAGCCTCCCTGAGGATGTGATCGGAATCGTCCCTCCGAATCGGAGCATGACTCTTGCAGTATGAAAAAGCAACTGATAGTATGAAAATATGACCAAGACAGGCGAAATGACGCGGATCCGCTATGACGAGGGGTGCCTTGTCGCCCATGCGCTGAACGTGGTGGGCGACCGTTGGGCGCTGCTGGTGGTGCGTGAACTGATGCTGACGGCAAAGCGGTTTCAGGCCATCCGAACCGGGCTGCCGGGGATCACCCCCGGGGTGCTGACGCAGCGGCTGGGGCAATTGGTTCATGCGGGCGTCGTGCAGCATGACGCCAATCTGGGCGCCTATGGGCTGACCGAATCCGGGCGCGGGCTGCTGCCGGTGTTGCAGGCGATGTGCCGCTGGGGCGCGTCCCATCCCGGCCATGATCCACGCCGATTCATCAGTCCGACGGCGCTGATGATCTCGATGACCGTGATGATCGACACCGCGGCGGCGCGGGGCCGGACCGTCGCGGCGGGCTTTCGCTGCGGGCATGAGGCCTTCCTGCTGCGGCTGAACGGTGACGGCATCCTGCGCCCCGAAGCTGTCAGCGACATGACGGCGGATTTCGTGCTGCGGGGCGACGGCAACAATCTGGCTATCGCGGTCTATGGGCCGATGCCGCTGCGCGATCTGGCCGAAGGCTGGGTGGTCGAAATCGACGGCGATACCTGTGCCGCGCAGCAGTTCGTCGATCTGTTCCGGCTGTCGTCCTAAAGCGCGCGGTCCAGCTTGGTGGACAGGTGGATCAGGCTTTCCGAGGATCGCACGCCCTCGATCCCGCCGATCCGGTCCAGAATGTCATCCAGTTCCGAGGTGGTGGCGGTCGCCAGTTGCAGCAGCAGGTCCACCCGGCCACTGGTGGAATGGATCCGTTCGACCTGCGGCAGAACCCGCAGCCGCGCCAGAATCGCGGGCAGGCTGCGCGGCTCGGTCGTGACCAGCACGGTGGCGCGGATACGCGATGCCCGCGCCGCCTCGCCCAGACGCAGGGTATAGCCCGCGATCGCGCCGGTATTCTCCAGCCGCTCCAGCCGCGCCTGCACGGTCGAGCGCGCCACCTTCAGCCGCCGCGACAGCACCGCGACCGACATGCGCGCGTCCTGCGACAGTTGCGCCAGAATGTTCCGGTCCAGATCGTCCACCCGAATCCCCCGCTTGCGCCGTCATGTCGTCAAAATGTCACCCATTTCGTCATAATAACGGCATGCTTGGGCGAATCTATGCTTTTCATCGGTGAAATTGGAAACCAAAAGCGCCATTCTGTGTTGAGGCACTCTTGCCCCTTCGACACAGCATGAACGCGCGAAAGGACCCGAAATGGGACAACAGAAGACCGTCTGGGACAATCCGGCCGAGATCATCCGACATACTCAGCCCGAAAACCCGGTCATGGTCTTTGCACCGACCGTATTGCAGGACCGCGCCCGGACCTTCATCAAGGGATTTCCGGGGCTTGTGACCTATGCGGTCAAGTCCAATCCGGGCGATGCCGTGATCCAGAACCTTGTGACGGCGGGGATCGGCGGCTTTGACGTCGCCTCTCCGTCCGAGATCGATCTGGTCGGGCGTCTGGCCCCCCGCGCGGCGCGGCATTACCACAACCCGGTGCGCTCGGACGCCGAGATCGCCCATGCGTTGGCGGCGGGCATCAGGGCGTGGTCGGTGGACAGCCGCAGCGAATTGGACAAGCTGTTCGCGCAGGTACCGACCTCGGTCGATGGCGAGGGGGTCGAGATCTCGCCCCGCTTCAAGCTGCCGGTGATGGGCGCGGTCTATGATTTCGGCTCGAAATTCGGGGCCAGCCCGGAATATGCCGCCGACATGCTGAAAGAGGTCGCCGCGCGCGGCTATGTCCCATCGCTGACCTTCCATCCGGGGACGCAATGCACTGATCCCATCGCCTGGGAAAGCTATATCCGCGAGGTGCGCAATATCTGCGACATGGCAGGCGTGCGGGCGCATCGGTTGAATGTCGGCGGTGGGTTTCCGTCGCATCGCGTCACCGGCGTCGAACCCGATCTGGAGTCGATCTTCACCGAGATTGGCGACACCGTTGTGGAATGTTTCGGCGACGACGCCCCCGCGCTGGTCTGCGAGCCGGGCCGGGGTCTGTGCGCCGATGCGTTTTCGCTGATTACCCGCGTTAAGGCGGTGCGCGACGGGGCCAATGTGTTCCTGAATGACGGGGTCTATGGCGGGCTGTCGGAACTGCCGATCATCGGCAATATCGACCGCGTGCAGGTCCTGTCGCCCGAAGGCAAACCGCGCGAGGCAGAGCGTTCGGGCCGCGTCATCTTTGGCCCGACCTGCGATTCCGTGGACCGCCTGCCGGGCGAGCTGAGCCTGCCCGAGGATATCACCGATGGCGATTTCGTCGTCTTCCATGGCGCGGGTGCCTATTCCACCGTTACCAGCACCCGTTTCAACGGTTTCGGGCAGATGACCCACGCGACCGTGATGGCTTTGGAGTAACCGAAAACTTACATTGCCATGCTAGGTTCGGGCGATGCAGCCGACTCGCCCGCCCCTGATTCATGTCCTTTTGATCGACGGCACCTTCGCCTCGCTGGCCGATGGGCGGCGCAGTTCCATCGGGCGCATCCATGACCTGCTGCGGGGACATCTGGGGCCGGCGCCGGATGCGCGGCTGCGGCTGTATTACGCCTCGGGGCAGCAATGGAACCGCTGGCAGACATTGCCGGATCTGGCGATGGGCCGGGCGCTGGAGGGGCGCATCGTCGAGGCTTATGGCTGGCTGGCCAATGGCTGGCGTCCGGGCGATCTGATCTTTCTGTTCGGCTATTCGCGCGGGGCCTTTGCGCTGCGCAGCCTTGCGGGGATGATCGCGCGGGTCGGCCTGCTGCGCCCCGAACGCGCGACCGAGCGGAACACCCGGCTGGCATGGCGGCTGTATCGCGAAGGCGGGGCAGAGGGCACGCTGGCCGCATTCCGCAAACGCTGCCATCCCCGGGTGCCGATCCGCGCGATCTGCTGCTTTGATACGGTGGCGGCGCTGGGGTTGCGGCTGCCGCTGCTGTGGATGGTGACCGAGCCGATGTTCCGCTTTCACGACGCCAAGCTGGTCGATGGGGTCGAGAACGGTTTTCACGCGCTGGCGCTGGACGAAACCCGCGCCGCCTTCGCCCCGCTGCTGTGGGAGAACGCGCCCGATACCGGCCAGGTCCAGCAGATGTGGTTCCGCGGCGCGCATTCCGACATTGGCGGGCAGTTGCGCGGGCTGGAATTTGCCCGGCCGCTGGCGAATATCCCGCTGGTCTGGATGCTGGACCGTGCCGAGCAGGTCGGGTTGCCGCTGGCGCCGGGCTGGCGGCGGCATTTTCCCTGCGATCCGACCGCGCCGGGAATCGGGACATGGCGGCAATGGGGCAAGGCGTTTCTGGCGCGGGCGCCGCGTCTGGTGGGCGCCAATCCCGACGAGGCGCTGCACCCGAGCGTGCCGCGCCCCTATCCCGGCCCGGCGCTGCTGACCGGGCATCTGGCCGATCAGGCGCTGGACCGGCCAAGGCGGCGCTTTCGCGGGCGCAGGATCAAGCCCGACCCCGCACCAGAGCCGTGGCTGGGCGACGATGTGTCGCTTGGCGATGGGATCGGCACTGAAGGATCACAGGATGCCGGTCGCTGAAGGCGGTTCAGGCGACGGCTTCCAGCCCGTTACCTTCGGGACGGATACCCAGTGCCGCGCAGACATCCAGCGTCATTTCCGGGCGGTTCAGCGTATAGAAATGCAGCCGGTCCACCCCGCCCTCGATCAGCTTGCCGCACAGATCTATGCACAGATCGGTGGCCAGCCTGCGCTCGGCCTCTGGTCCCTCGGCCACGGCCTTGTCGAATGCGGCCTCGATCCGGCCCGGCACGCTGGTGCCGCAGGCGGCGGCAAAGCGGCGCGCGCCCGCCCAGCCCTGAATCGGCAGGATGCCCGGAATGATCGGCGCCTCGATCCCCGCCGCCGCGCATTTATCGCGGAAACGGAAAAAGGTTTCAGGCTCGAAGAAGAACTGCGTCATCGCGCTGGTCGCGCCTGCGTCCAGCTTGCGCTTCAGCCAGGCGACATCGGCATCAGCGCCGTTGCTGTCGGGATGCGGCTCGGGATAGGCGCCGACGCGGATGGTCAGGTCGCCACGCGCCGCGATCGCCTCGATCAACTCGACCGAACTGGCAAAGCCGTCGGGATGGGGGGTGAAACGATCCTGACCCCGGGGCGCGTCGCCGCGCAGGGCCACGATCTCGCGGATCCCGGCATCGGCATAGGAACCGACGATTTCCAGCGTTTCGGCGCGCGTGGCCTCGACGCAGGTCAGGTGGGCGGCCACGTTCACGCCGTAATGGCGGTTGATGGTCGTCACCGCCTCGTGCGTCAGTTTGCGGGTGGTGCCGCCCGCGCCATAGGTGACGGACACGAAATCGGGCCGCAGCGGCGCCAGCGCGCGCGCGGTTTCCCACAGCCGGAACGAGGCATCCAGCGTCTTGGGCGGGAAAAACTCGAAGCTGATTTTCGGCGCGGGGCGGCTCATGTCGATTCCTTTCCTTTCGGGCCTTGTGCCACGGTGCTAACGGTGAAACAAATTCATAATCTTCAAGTTGATTATGAAGGCGGCTCACATGCATCTTGAATTGCGCCATCTTCGCACGGTTCGGGCGATTCATGAACAGGGCGGTCTGGCCCGCGCGGCCGAGGTGCTGAACATCACCCAGTCGGCGCTGTCGCATCAGGTCAAGGCGCTGGAGGAACAGGCCGGGGTCGAGCTGTTCGTGCGCCGCGCCAAGCCGATGCGGCTGTCGGCGGCAGGGATGCGGCTGCTGCGGCTGGCCGAGCAGGTGCTGCCGCTGGTTGCCGCCACCGAGGCCGAGTTCAAGGGCGTCGAGATGGGCCGCGTGGGCCGGTTGCATATCGCGATGGAATGCCATGCCTGTTTCGACTGGCTGTTGCCGGTGCTGGATATGTTCCGCCGCACATGGCCCGATGTCGATGTCGATATCCGCCAGCGGCTGGCCTTCAGCGCCCTGCCTGCGCTGGCCCGGGAAGAGGTCGATCTGGTGATTTCCTCGGACCCCGAAGAGATGCCGGGCGTGACGTTCCAGCCGCTGTTCGACTATTCACCGACGCTGCTGGTGCCTGCGGGGCACCCTCTGGTCGCCAAGGGCTGGGCCGAGCCTGCCGATTTCGCGGATCAGACGCTGATCACCTATCCGATGGATCGCGGGCGGCTGGATGTGTTCAGCCAGTTCCTGACACCCGCCGGGGTCGAGCCAGCCCGGACGCGGCAGGTGGAACTGACCGCTGTCGCCGTGATGCTGGTGGCCAGCGGGCGCGGCATCGCGGTCATGCCCGACTGGGTGCTGCGGCGAGAGGCGGCCAATCCCGAACTGGCGTTGCTGCCTTTGGGGCAGGGGGGGATGATGCGACGTCTTTATGCGGCGATCCGCGAAAACGACCTGAGCCTGCCCTATATCGCCCATATCCTGCGGCTGTCGCGCACCGAGGCGCTGCGGATGTTGCGTGACCCTGCGGCCTGATCTGCGGCCCGGCTTGGCATTTCGCGCGCATCGGCATATGACGCGCCAACCCTGACAGGAGCCCCCGATGCAAAGCGCGAATCTGAATATCATGATCAAGGCCGCCCGTAAGGCTGGCCGCAGCCTGGTCAAGGATTTCCGCGAGGTTGAAAACTTGCAGGTCAGCGTCAAGGGCGCGGGCGATTTCGTCAGCCGCGCCGACCGCGAGGCCGAGCGTATCATCAAGGAAGAACTGCGTGGCGCCCGCCCCAACTATGGCTGGCTGGGCGAGGAAACCGGGGAAGAGGCGGGCGAGGATCCGACCCGGCGCTGGCTGGTCGATCCGCTGGACGGCACCACGAACTTCCTGCACGGGCTGCCGCATTGGGCCGTCAGCATCGCGCTGGAACATAAGGGCGAGATCGTCGCCGCCGTCATCTTCGACCCCGCCAAGGACGAGCTGTTCGTGGCAGAAAAGGGCGGCGGCGCCTTCATGAACGACCAGCGGTTGCGGGTATCGGGCCGCAGCCGGATGATCGAATCGATCTTTGCCACCGGCGTGCCCTTCGGCGGGCGCGGCACCTTGCCCGCAACGCTGAAGGATCTGGCCCGGCTGATGCCGCTGACTGCGGGCGTGCGCCGCTGGGGTGCGGCGGCGCTGGATCTGGCCTATGTCGCGGCGGGTCGTTACGACGGTTACTGGGAGCGCGGCATTAATTCCTGGGACGTGGCGGCGGGTATCCTGCTGGTGCGTGAGGCCGGCGGCTTCGTCGAGGGGTTGCGCGACGATGACGATCCGCTGGAATCGGGCCGGATCATCGCTGCCAATTCAGTGATTTTCGACACCTTCGCCAAGGTCATCCGCACCCGCGACTGATCGCTGCGTGGCTTGCATGTCGCGCGGGCGGGCTTGCATGATCTGCAACCCCGCCTTGCCTTGACCTTCGGCAGGAAGGCGGGCATGGCCGGATCATCCCAGGAACGCGACCATGCCAGACGATCCCAACGCCCAGCCCTATGCCGCCTCGGCAGCCTCGGCCTCTGCGCCGCCGCCCTTGCCGCCAAAGACCCGCCCGCCGGTGCAGGACCGCACCGGGCTGGCGATTCTGCTGATGTGTCTGGTCAGCTTCATCTTCGCCTTGCAGGACGGGTTTTCGCGGGTACTGGCCGAGAACTATCCGCCGGTTCTGGTGGTGATGCTGCGCTATTGGGTCTTTGCGGTCTTCGTGATCGCGCTGGTTGCACGTCAACCGGGCGGGCTGAAACGCGCCGTCCGCACCAAACGCCCGATCACCCAGATCATCCGTGGCGTCGTGCTGGTGGTCGAGGTGCTGATCATGGTCGAGGCCTTTGTGCGCCTCGGGCTGGTCGAAACCCATGCCGTGTTCATCGTCTATCCGCTGCTGGTCGCGGCACTGTCGGGGCCGATCCTTGGCGAAAAGGTTGGCTGGCGGCGCTGGACCGCGATTCTCATCGGCTTTGTCGGTATTCTGGTGGTGCTGAATCCCGGCAGCGGCGTCATGCGGATGGATGCGCTGCTGCCCTTCGTCGCCGCGCTGATGTTCGCGCTTTACGGTCTGCTGACGCGGCATGTGTCGCGCGACGATCCTTCGGTGGTCAGTTTCTTCTGGACCGGGATTGCCGGGGCGGTGGCGATCACGCTGGTCGGGATCTGGGAATGGCAATGGCTGACGCCGCTGGACTGGGTGTGGATGGCGGGGCTGTGCGCCTGCGGCATGACCTCGCATTACCTGCTGATCCGCGCCTATGAGATGGCCGAGGCCTCGGCGCTGCAACCCTTCGCCTATACCCAGCTGGTCTGGGTCAGCATCCTTGGCGTCGTGCTGTTCAGCGAGGTGCTGCGCCCCAATGTGATCGTGGGCGCGGGCATCGTGGTGGCGGCGGGACTGTTCACTCTGTGGCGGACGCGGCAGAAATCGGGGTGATCCAGCCTTCGGGCAGGCGCGGCCCGATAAAGGGCCGCTCGGGCGGGCGGGCCGACAGGGCCAGCGTCAGCCGCAGGGGCGGCGGCGGCATCAGCCCCCCGCCGCTCAGGTCCCAGCGCGGCACCATCGGCGCGGGCTGACCCTTGATCCGGGCGCGATAGATCGGCAGCGCCTCGGTCACCCGCATCACATAGTTACGGGTCTCGTCAAAGGGGATCAGTTCCACCCAGTCCACCGGATCGGCATCGCGGCGAAGATCGCCGAAATCGCCCAGCCAGCGGGCAGGGCGGCCCGGCCCGGCATTGTAGCCCGAGGCCACCAGCGCGATCGAACTGCCGAAACGGTCGCGCAGCCCGGCCAGATAGGCCGCCCCCAGCCGCGCATTATAGGCCGCATCCTGCGTCAGGCGCGGCAGGTCATAGGGTTCGCCGATCCTGCGGGCCATGTCCTCGGCGGTGCCGGGCATCACCTGCATCAAGCCCTTGGCCCCGGCATGGCTGTTGGCGGTATGGTTGAATTCGGATTCCTGCCGGGCGATGGACAGGACCAGTTCGGGTGGCAGGCCCAGTTCTTCCTTTTCCAGCCCGGTCAGCGGGAAATGCGCGGCGGGATAGACGACACCCTTGTTCGCGGCCTGTTTCGACAGGCGCAGCCCGTGCCACGGGGTGCCTGCCTCGTACATCAGGCGGGCCATGCGGCCGATATCCTCGGGCTCGGCGGTCTCGGACAGATGCAGCAGGAAACGCTGCGCATCGTCCTTGCGCCCGGTCGCAATCAGCCACAAGGCGGCCTGAAACACGTTGCTTTCGCGCAATGCGCTGCCGCGCCAGTCGGGCAGGCTGTCGGTGGCAGGGCCGGGGATGGCATAATCGGCGGGCATGACATCGCCGGTCTTTTCGGCGGCCAGCTGCCCGTAATAGGTGGCGGGCATGGCAGCGCCCTGCGCATAGGCCCGGCCGGCGGCATCCTCATTGCCCAGATCCTCATGCGCGCGGCCCTGCCAGTAATGCGCCCGCGCCTTGCTGATCAGACTGCCGACGACCTCTTCCAGATGCAGGAAATGTTCCAGCGCCCGGGCGGCTGCGCCCTGTTTCAATGCGGCGAAACCCGCAAGCCATTCCAGATCGGCGTAATGGCGGTTGTCGGGTGACAGGAAATGCGGTGCGGCCAGCCGCTCGGCCCGCGCCCAGTCGCCGTTCCGCATCGCCAGCCGCGCATAATCGACCCGCATCTGCGCCCAGAGATCGGGGGCCCGCAGCGTCTCGGCGCTGTCCGAGGCCTCCAGCATCAGCGCCTGCGCGCCCTCATGCTGTTTCGCGCGGACCCGCCACAGGAAACGGTCCAGCGTCAGCCCGGCATCGCCGCGCAGATCCTGCGGCAGGGCAAGGATCAGATCATCCACACCGGCCCGCCCCGCCTGAAGCGCGATCCGCGCCTTCAGCAGGGGGTGTTCCTCTTCGGGCAGCAGCGGCAGCAGACGCTCGGCTTGCGCCCATTCCTGCAGGTCCAGCATCGCGGCGGCGCGGGTCGGATGCAGCGGGGCAAGCTCCTCTCCGTGATCGGCCAGAAAGGCGGCCTCGTCGGTGGCGCTCAGCGGCACCGAGGTCCAGAAACGCGCGCGCTCGGCTTGGGCCGCATCTGCATCCAGCGTGGCCAGCAAGGCGCGCTCGGTCGCCAGCGAATCGGGCAGCCGGTCGCCCAACCAGTCGCGGATCGCCTGCGCGGGCATATCGGGACGCAATCTGCCATCGCCACGCTGATGCAGCAGGGCAAGACCCGGCCAGTCGGCATGGGCCTGCGCGAAATCCAGATAGTCCTGAAAATTGCCGTAACCCGCGCGCAAGGCCTGCCAGCCGATCAGCGATTCGGCCATCGGCCCCGAGGCCCGCGCTGCATCCCGCGCCGTCACCCAGTCGCGCATGTCGGCTGCCGCCAGCGCCAGCGCCAGCGCCCCCGCATCCTCGGCCCGGGGCGCCGCAGGCAGGGTGACAGCCAGAGCCGTCGCCAGCAGAATGTCGCGCAGATGTCGCATCAATTCCCTGTGTCGCCATCATGCGCAAGAAGCGCAATTCACATCCTTGGCAAGTCGTTCGCCCGGATATAGGTTCGCGCGACTTCAACCCAAGCCTATAGGAGCGTGTCATGTTCAAAGGGTCAATGCCCGCACTGGTCACGCCGTTCACCAAGGACGGCGAACTGGATCTGGGCACGCTCAAGAAACTTGTCGAATGGCATATCGAACAAGGCAGCCACGGGCTGGTGCCGGTGGGCACGACCGGCGAAAGCCCGACCCTGACCCACGACGAACATCGCACCGTGATCGAAGAGGTGGTCCGGGTGGCCGCTGGCCGCATCCCGGTGATCGCCGGGGCGGGGTCGAACTCGACCCGCGAGGGGATCGGGCTGGTCCGCCACGCGGCCGAGGTCGGCGCCGATGCCGCGCTGGTGGTGACGCCCTATTACAACAAGCCGACGCAGGCCGGGCTGATCGCCCATTTCACCGCGCTGGCCGAGGCGGTGGACCTGCCGATCATCATCTATAACATCCCCGGCCGCTCGGTCGTGGACATGTCGCCGGAAACGATGGGCGAATTGGCGAAGCTGCCGAATATCGTCGGCGTCAAGGATGCCACCGGCCGTCTGGAACGGGTCAGCCAGCAGCGCATCAGCTGCGGCCCGGACTTCATGCAGCTGTCGGGCGAGGACGCGACTGCATTGGGCTTCAACGCCCATGGCGGGGTGGGTTGTATCAGCGTGACCGCCAATATCGCGCCAAAGCTTTGCGCCGAGTTCCAGCAGGCGACACTGGCTGGCGATTATGCCAGAGCGTTGGCCTATCAGGACCGGCTGATGCCGCTACATGTTGCGATCTTTGTCGAACCGGGACTGGTCGGTGCCAAATACGCCATGTCCCGCCTGGGCCTGTGCAATGAACGGGTGCGTCTGCCCCTGGTCCCACTGACCGATCCAACGCGCCAGCAGATCGACGCGGCGCTGGCGCATGCAGGGTTGATCTGACCGAAAAAGAGGGGGCGCTGCCCCCAATCACCTGCCGGTGATTTCCCCCAGGATATTTGGACACCAAAGATGGGCAAAGCCGCGCTTTATCTTTGGTGGGTAAATATCCTCGGGGGTCCGGGGGCAGACAGCCCCCGGTGGTGTCGGTTTCGCGATCAGTTGCGGGCGCGATCGACCATCTTGCCTTTCGAGATCCACGGCATCATTTCGCGCAGTTTGGCGCCGACCTGCTCGATCTGATGCTGGTCGTTGATGCGGCGGGTCGCCTTGAACGAGGGCTGTCCGACGGAGTTTTCCTGCATGAAATTGCGGACGAACTTGCCGGTCTGGATATCGCGCAGCACTTCCTTCATCCGGGCCTTGGTTTCGTCATAAGGCAGGATGCGCGGGCCGCTGACATATTCGCCATATTCGGCGGTGTTGCTGATCGAATAGTTCATGTTGGCGATGCCGCCTTCATAGATCAGGTCCACGATCAGTTTCACCTCGTGCAGGCATTCGAAATAGGCCATTTCGGGGGCATAACCCGCCTCGACAAGCGTCTCGAAGCCCATCCGGATCAGTTCGACCAGGCCACCGCAGAGAACCGCCTGTTCGCCGAAGAGGTCGGTTTCGCATTCCTCGCGGAAATTGGTCTCGATGATGCCCGAGCGGCCGCCACCGATGGCCGAGCAATAGCTGAGGCCCAGATCCAATGCCTTGCCGGATGCGTCGTTATCCACGGCCACCAGGCAGGGCACGCCGCCGCCCTTGACATATTCGCCGCGCACCGTGTGACCGGGGCCTTTGGGTGCCATCATGATGACATCGACGCCGGGCTTCGGCTCGATCAGGCCGAAATGCACGTTCAGGCCGTGGGCGAAGGCAATCGCCGCGCCTTCGCGCAGGTTGTCATGGACGTATTTCTTGTAGGTTTCGGCCTGCAATTCGTCCGGCATGGTGAACATGATCAGGTCGCACCAGGCGGCGGCTTCGGCGATACCCATCACCTTCAGCCCCTCGGCTTCGGCCTTCTGCGCCGAGGCCGAGCCTTCGCGCAGGGCGACGACCACATTCTTCGCGCCCGAATCACGCAGGTTCAGCGCATGGGCGTGGCCCTGGCTGCCATAGCCCAGAATCGCGACCTTCTTGTCCTTGATCAGGTTCACGTCGCAATCGCGGTCATAGTAAACGCGCATCAGAATCTCTCCTCTGTCCGATCATACGGTTCTAGCGGCAATGACCGGACAGTTCTGTGCATTGTTTGCGTTAATTAGGGTTATATAGTAAAAGTAATGTCGTAATTGATTAAGTATGAAATATTCATGCCTGATACTGTCGATCGCCGCATTCTGCGTCACCTTCTGGCCGATCCCGACGCGCCGAACGCCGTTCTGGCCGAACGGGTGGGAATCGCCCCGGCCAGCCTCTGGCGGCGGTTGGAGAAGATGCGTGAATCCGGGGTGATCGTCGCCATTCAGGGCCGGATCGACTGGTCTGCGCTTGGCTGGGAGGTTCAGGTCAGCCTGCGCTTCACGCTGGACAAGACCAATCCGCGCGCTTTCGATGAATTCATCGCCGCCGCGCGTGACGTTCCCGAAGTCACCGAGATCCAGACCTTTCTGGGCAGCGTCGATCTGCGCCTGTCGGTGATCGCGCGGGACATGGCGCATTGGCAGCAGATCTATCGCGATCGCATCCTGACGCTGCCGCATGTGTCCGACAGTGATGCGCTGATGCTGGTCTCGACCATCAAGGACAGCGGAGAACTGGCGATATGACCCTTGCGCTGGATGCAACCGATCGGGCGATCCTGCGGATCTTGGCGGCGGATGCGACCAGAAGCGCGGCCGAGGTCGGGCGCGCGGTGGGTATCGGACAGCCCGCGGCGTGGCGGCGCATTCGCAAGCTGACCGAGGCCGGCGTGCTGGCGGGGCGTCGCGTGGTGCTGGACAATGCCGCGCTTGGTTTTGGCGTCACCGTCTTTCTGGGCATCCGTCTGGCCGCCAAGGGCCGCACCAGTCTGGAGGAATTCGAACGCGCCGTGACCGCCATCCCCGAGGTGCAGACGGTGCAGCACGTCCTTGGCCAGTTCGATTATCGCCTGCGCATCACCGCCCGCGACATTTCCGATTTCGAGCGCATCCTGCGCCGCCGGATCATGACCCTGCCCGGGGTCGGACAGGTCGAGGCCAATGTGATGCTGTCCGAGGAGCGCAGACCGGGGCCGCTGGGTTAGCCTGTCAGGGTAGTAGCGCCGGATTTACTCCGGCACCACCCGCACCGCACCCTTCGCCGCGCTGGTGGTCAGCGCCGCATAGGCGCGCAGCGCCGTTGTGATCTTGCGTTTGCGGGGTTTGGCGGGTTTCCAGCCTTCGGCCTCGCGCTTTTCGCGCCGTGCGGCCAGCGTCGCGTCGTCCACCGCCAGATGGATCACCCGGTTGGGGATGTCGATCTGGATCAGGTCGCCCTGTTCGACCAGACCGATGGTGCCGCCCTCTGCCGCCTCGGGCGAGACATGGCCGATGGACAGCCCCGAAGAGCCGCCCGAGAAACGCCCGTCGGTGACCAGCGCGCAGGCCTCGCCCAGCCCCTTGGATTTCAGATAGCTGGTCGGATAGAGCATCTCCTGCATGCCCGGACCACCGCGCGGCCCTTCATAGCGGATCAGCACGACCTCGCCCGGCTTGACCTTGCCGGTCAGGATGGCGGATACGGCGTCATCCTGGCTTTCGAAGATATGCGCGGGGCCTTCGAATTTCAGGATCGATTCCGCGACGCCCGCCGTCTTCACGATGCAGCCGTCCTCGGCCAGGTTGCCATAGAGAACCGCCAGCCCGCCATCCTTCGAGAACGCATGTTCCGCATCGCGGATAACGCCCGTCTGCCGGTCCAGATCGACCTCGTCATAGCGGCGATCCTGCGAGAAGGCGGTCTGCGTCGGCACGCCGCCGGGGGCAGCGCGAAAGAAGTCATGGACCGAAGGCGCATTGGTGCGCGCGACATCCCAGCGGTTCAGCGCCTCGGCCAGCGAACCGGCATGGACGCTGCCGACGCTGGTATCCAGAAGCCCGGCGCGGTCCAACTCGCCCAGAATCGCCATGATCCCGCCGGCGCGGTGGACATCCTCCATATGCACGTCGGCCTTGGCGGGGGCGACCTTGCACAGCACCGGCACCTTGCGCGACAGCTTGTCGATATCGGTCATGGTGAAATCGACCCCGCCCTCATGCGCGGCGGCCAGCAGATGCAGCACGGTATTGGTCGAGCCGCCCATGGCGATGTCCAGCGTCATCGCATTGGCAAAGGCCTCGAAGGTGGCGATCGAGCGCGGCAGGACGGCGGCCTCGTTGCCCTCATAGTAACGCCGTGCCAGATCGACGATCAGATGCCCGGCCTCGACGAACAGGCGCTGGCGGTCGGCATGGGTGGCCAGCGTCGAGCCATTGCCCGGCAGCGACAGGCCCAGAGCCTCGGTCAGGCAGTTCATCGAGTTGGCGGTGAACATGCCCGAGCACGACCCGCAGGTCGGGCAGGCCGAACGCTCGATCGCCTCTACATCGGCATCCGAAACCCGGTCATCGGCGGCGGCGACCATGGCATCGACCAGATCCAGCGCCTTGACCTTGCCATCCTCGAGCACGACCTTGCCGGCCTCCATCGGGCCGCCCGAGACGAAGACGGTCGGGATGTTCAGCCGCAGCGAGGCCATCAGCATCCCCGGGGTGATCTTGTCGCAATTGCTGATGCAGACCATCGCGTCGGCGCAATGCGCATTGACCATGTATTCGACGCTGTCGGCGATGATCTCGCGCGAGGGCAGCGAATAGAGCATGCCGTCATGGCCCATCGCGATCCCGTCATCGACGGCGATGGTGTTGAACTCTTTGGCGATGCCGCCCGCCGCCTCGACCTCGCGTGCGACCAGCTGGCCCAGATCCTTCAGATGCACATGGCCCGGCACGAACTGGGTGAAGCTGTTGACGATGGCAATGATCGGCTTGCCGAAATCGCTGTCCTTCACCCCGGTCGCACGCCACAGGCCACGCGCGCCTGCCATGTTGCGGCCATGGGTGGTGGTGCGGGAACGATAGGCGGGCATGGCTTGAGTCTCCTTTGGCTGGGATGTCTTTAGCACCGTCCGTACGGGAAGGAAATTGCCTCAAGGGATGGATCCGTGACCTGCCACGTCACGATGCAGACGCGGATGGTGTCATGGATATTTATACACCAAAGATGCGGCAAGTTCCTTTTGGTGGCGATCAGGAGGCCAGTTTCATGGCGATGATACCGCTGACGATCAGGCTGGCGGCGATGATGCGCCCCATTGTCACCGGCTCGCCCAGCAACATGACCCCGACGGTAAAGCTGCCGACGGCGCCGATGCCGGTCCAGATCATATAGGCGGTGCCAAGCGGCAATTGCCGCATGGCGATGGCCAGCAACCAGAAAGAGCCGGCCATGGTGACCACCATGATTGCCGTCGGCAGCAGGCGGGTGAATCCATGCGATTGTTTCATTGCGCTCGCCCAGACGATTTCGAGAAGTCCGGCGACAAAAAGGGTAAGCCAGGGCATGAGGGGCCTTCTTGCAGGAACCGGGCCGTCCCGGCATCAATACCCGTGGTGGGGAGGTCGTCCTCGCCCGACCATCTAGGGCATCATGGCCGCGTCATCAAGACGCCAGTCTCTCGCACTCCTTGCAAATACCTCCGGGGGGCGCCGCCGTCAGGCGGCCGGGGGGCAGGCAGCCCCCCCGCCATCGCGGGACGCAGAAAGCGACGCGGGCTTCCCGCGGCGCCCTGCTTGCCGGTGGTGGCGGTCAGGTCTGGCGCAGTCCCAGCCCCGCGCGCATCATCATCTGGCGTATCGGCTTGATGCCGTAAAGTCCGCCAAGGGCCGCCGCGCGCAGGTCGCGCAGGGGGCGGGCCGAGGTCTGGCTGGCGCGGTTCAGCGCGTCGATGCCCAGCAGCCGTGCATAGGTTTCGGGGCGGCGCGTGCGGTTATAGCGGGCAAGGCTTTCGGCGCTGCCGGGGTCACCCCGGCTGAGGTCGATCAGCGCGGCAAGGTCGGCCAGGCTCATGTTCAGCCCCTGCGCCCCGATCGGGGGGACGACATGGGCGGCCTCGGCGATCAGTGCGCTGCGCTGGCCTGTGAAACTGTCGGCGATCTGGCTGATGATCGGCCATTGCGTCAGCCGCGTGGCCAGCGTCAGCCGCCCCAGCACCCCGGCCGAGCGGGCGTTCAGTTCCGTCTCGAACGCCTCGGGCGGCAGCGCGGCGAGGCGGGCGATCTCGCGTCCGCTTTCCATCCAGATCACCGCCGAGGACGGCTTGCCGTCGCGGTCGGGCAGCGGCACCAGCGTGAAGGGGCCGCCAGAACGATGGACCTCGGTCGAGCTGTTGTGATGCGCGATCTCATGCGTCACGGCGAAGGCCAGCGCCTTCTGGCCATAGCGGAAGGACCGCACCCCGATCCCCAGCGCGTCACGCACGGCGGAATTGCGGCCATCCGCGCCCACCAGCAGCCGGGCGCGGATCTGCTGGCCGTCAGACAGTGTGACATGGGCTGATTCGTCGCGGGTGATGATCTGTCGGGTCGCGGTGCCGGGTTGAAAGCGGACATTCTGCATCTGCGCCAGCCGGGCCGAAATTTCTCGCCGCAGCAGCCAGTTGGGCAGGTTCCAGCCAAAGGGAGTGTCGCCGATTTCCGCCGCATCGAATTCGCGGGTCAGGCGCGGCTGGGGCAGGGCGCCTCCGGCATCGACGATGCGCATGACCTGCAGAGGCGTCGCGAAGGGGGCCAGCCGATCCCACAATCCGATCCGCTCCAGCAGCGCCACCGACGGCGCGAGAAACGCGGTCGAGCGCAGATCGGCACCTGCGGCATCCTCGCTGATGACCGGGGCGGCGGGATCGACGCAGAGGGTCGTGAAACCCTCGGCCCCGAAGGCAGCGGCGGCGATCAGGCCGGCGATGCCGCCGCCCGAGATCAGGATGTCATGGCTGTCGGGGTCAGGCATCGCGGGCCTCTGGCTGCGCCAGTTGAATCAGTTGCCGGTGGTGAAGGCCAGCATGATGGCAAAGACCACCACGGTGGCGGCGATGCCGACGAAGCCAAGCGCCGCAAGGCCGAACTGCATCACCAGCGCGGCGACGATCAGGATCGTGACCAGCAGGCCAAGGATGACGCGGATCGTCAGGCGGTTGTCGTCGGGGGCGGTCTGTTCGGTCATGGGATGCCTCTTGCCGGTATCGGGGTCAGCGCGTTCCGCCGCCATTCTGCCCTGTTGCGCCGCCATTCGCAATCGCGCGCAGGAAGCCCGCAAGGTCATTCGTGCGGTGATGGACGTGCGGCCCGTGGTCGCAGTCGTCAGCCAGCGCGTCCGGGCCGATGCGTCCGGGGCCGACCAGAACCGTCTGCATTCCCAGCGCATGGGGGATTTCCAGATTGCGCGGATCGTCCTCGAAAAACGCCGCGCGGCGGGGATCGGCGCCGCAGGCGGTCAGCACCGCGTCAAAGGCCTCGGCCAAGGGTTTGGGGCGAAAGCCGGTTTCCTCGATGCCATAGATCGCCTCGAACAGGGCCACCGCCTTACTGTCGGGCATGGCCGGGGCGATCAGCCCGCGCGCTGCCAGCACCCGGCGGGCATAGGTCGAATCGGCATTGGTGTGGATGATCTTGCGGCCCGGCAGCGCGGCGATGGCTGCGGCCAGATCGGGGTCTGGCGCCAGACCCGAGAAGTCGATGTCATGCACCTCGGCCAGATAGGCGGCGGCGTCGATGCCATGTTCCGCCATCAGCCCCGCCAGCGTCGTGCCGTGCTGGCGCCAGTAATCGCGCCGCAGCAGGTCGGCCCGGGCGTGATCGACCGCCAGCAACCGCATGACATAATCGGTCATGCGCGCCTCGATCTGCGAAAACAGCGCCGTTTCGGGTGGATACAGCGTGTTGTCCAGATCGAAGATCCAGATATCCGTGTCGTGAAACTTCATACCCCGTGGCTAACCCTTCAAAGCCGCGCTTGCAATCGCCCGGCTGTCGGCCAATCGTGTCGCCCATGAAAGACGATGCCTATTCCCTGATCCTTGCCGCCATCGAAGGCGGCACCTATCGCCCCGGCGACCGGCTGGTCGAATCGGAACTGGCCGAGCGGTTCGGCGTGTCGCGGACGCCGGTGCGCGAGGCGTTGCAGCGGCTGGAGACGCAGGCCATGCTGGTGCGCGACGGGCGCAGCCTGATCGTCGCCTCGCTGGATCACAACCAGCTGGCCGAGCTTTACACCGTCCGGGCCGAGCTGGAGGCGCTGGCGGGCAGGCTGGCCGCGCGTCACGCCACCCCCGAAGAGGTGCGGGTTCTGGCCCATATGCTGGCCGAGGATCAGGCCAATGCGGGCGACCCCGAGGCTTTGGCGCGGACCAACAAGCGGTTTCACCGGCAGATCCATCTGGCCTCGCATAACCGTTATCTGGTGCAGCAGCTGGATCTGGTGCATCGGACGATGGCGCTGATGGCACGGACCTCTCTGGCAGCCGAGGGCCGCAGCGAGACCGCGCTGGCCGAACACAAGCGCATCGTCGATGCCATCGCGGCGGGTGACGGGCAGGCGGCGGATCAGGCGTTGCGGCAGCACATCTCGATGGCATGGGAAACCCGGCTGCGGCTGGACGCGCAGGCCGTTGAGTGATCCGCCGCGCCTGATCGAGACCGAGGCCGATCTGGCCGAAGGCGCGGAATATCTGGCGCGGGTCTGTCCGGTCTGGGCGCGGGTTCTGCCGGAACTGGGGCCTCTGCCGCTGCGCCGTCGCGGCGACGGGTTCGAGGCCATCGCCAGTGCCATCGTCGCCCAGCAGATCTCGGTATCCGCCGCCGCCGCGATCTGGGACCGGATGGCGGCGGCGGGCCTGACCGATCCGCAGGGGATCGCGGCGGCCAGCGACAAGGATTTTCGCACGGCGGGGCTGTCGCGGCCCAAGGCGCGTTATCTGCGCGGGATCGCGGCGTCGGGGCTGGATTGGCGGTCCTTGCGTGCGATGTCCGACGATCAGGCCATCGCGACGCTGGTGGCGCTGCCGGGGATCGGGGTCTGGACCGCCGAAATCTATCTGAAATTCGCGCTGGGTCGCGCCGATGTTTTTGCGGCGGGCGATCTGGCCCTGCAAGAGGCCGCGCGCCTGATGTATGACCTGCCGGACCGCCCCGGCCCCGCCGCGTTGCGCGAAATGGCCCTGCCGTGGCGGCCCTGGCGGGCGGTTGCGGCGCGGGGGCTGTGGGCCTATTACCGGCTGGCCAAGGGACGCGAGGGAGTGCGATGACGGACGAGTTGAAATCAGCCCGCAAGGGGCCGGCACAGGCGGATGCGGTCGTTGTGTTCCTGCACGGCTATGGCGCGGATGGCGCGGATCTGCTGGGTCTGGCCGATCCGCTGGCACCGCATCTGCCGGGTACGGCCTTTTACGCCCCCGACGCACCGGAACGCAGCGTCAACAACCCGATGGGTTTCCAGTGGTTTCCGATCCCGTGGCTGGACGGCTCGACCGAGGCGCAGGCGAAAGAGGCGATGGGCCGCTCGATCGGTGCAGTGAATGCGTTTCTGGACAAGGTGCTGACCGACGAGGGGCTGACGCCCGCCCGCATGGTGCTGATCGGCTTTTCGCAGGGCACGATGATGGCGCTGCATGTCGCGCCGCGTCGCGATCAGGCGGTCGCCGGGATCGTCGGCTTTTCCGGCCGCCTGCTGGCGCCAGAACTGATCGACGAGGTGAAAGTCAGGCCGCCTGTCCTGCTGGCGCATGGCGATCAGGATCCGATGGTGCCCTTTGCCGATATGGGGCTGGCCGCCGGGGCGCTGGAACAGGCGGGTTTCGACGTGCAGACCCACGTGATGAAGAACACGCCGCACGGGATTTCGCCCGACGGGCTGTCGGTCGCGCTGCAATTCCTGAAGCGGCATCTGGGCAAGTAACTCAGCCCCAGATTGCCGGGTCCGCCAGTTCGATGGAATTGTCCGCCGGATCGCGGAAATAGATCGAGCGCGCGCCGTTCGGCCAGTGGAAATCGGCCTCGATGGCGATGCCGCGGGATTCCAGATGAGCGCGCCAGCGGTCCATGTCCTGCGCGCTGACGGCAAGGCAGAAGTGGCCGGGACCGCGCGCGCCATGCGGCGGCACCGGCAGTTTCGCATCCGGGGCGGGCGGTTTTTCGGTGGCCTGCGGGTTGAAGATCAGCAGCACCTGCGCCGGGCTGTGGCTGACGCGGAAAAACACATGACGTCCGGGCACCGTCTGGAATGGCTGCAACCCCATGACATCGCGCCAGAATCGGGTCGCGGCCTCAAGGTCCTGGGCGTAAAGCGCGCTTTCCAGCGTGCCGATCAGGGGTGGCGCTGCATCCGACATGACGCCACAGTGACATTCCCTGACGCCTTGGGCAACTGTCACGGATTTGTTGCGGGTCACGCATAATCTGCACATGCTCGGATATATGTAGGGCTTGTCAGATAGCGACGCCGATATATAGTCAGGGCGACGGATCTGACGGGCTGCCCCGGGTCTGGCCTCCGGGGCGCAGATGGGAAGGCAGTATGCACGCGCACAAATCCGATTTCAGAACGCATTTCGTGCGAGAGCCTGCCGGGCTGCGCCATTGCCCGGCCCTGGCGCTGAACTCGGATGACCGGCCACTCAGCTATTACCCGCGGTCTCTGTGGCCCTGGCAAGAGGCGATCAAGGCGGTGTTTCTGGATCGTTTGACCATCATCGCCGAATATGAAGAGGTCGTACGAAGTCAGAAGGAGATGTTCCGTATCCCCTCGATCGTCGTTCTCAAGGATTATGTGAAACCTCAGAAGCGCGTGGCATTCACGCGCTTCACTCTTTTTGGGCAGGATGAAATCAGCTGCCAGTATTGCGGCGCCAAGGGTGATCTGACCTTCGACCATGTGGTGCCCCGGTCGCGCGGTGACATTGCCAGCAGGTTGAATTTGCGCCCATGTCAGAATATATTCCTGGTTTTAAACCGATACCTTGAGAACAAGATTTCACGCCTGACGGCATATTGTTCTTATGGGGTCCGGGCGTGTCGCATAGCTGCAATATGCACACGCAGGGCGGTGACCTAGATGATGCAAAATCTGGCCAACGTTCGCACCCTGGTTCTGAACGCCGATATGCAGCCACTTAGCTGGGCGCCCTTATCGGTCTGGCGATGGGAGGATGCCATCGTGGCCGTGCATCAGGACCGGGTCATACAAGTCAAAGCCTATGATAACATTCGCATTCGTTCCGCTCGAAGTTCGTTCGAGGTGCCGTCCGTTGTCGCGTTGAAAAGGTATCGAAAGCGTAAGAAGGCTGCATTTACGCGATACCATCTGTTTCTGCGGGATGAGTTCACCTGTCAATACTGCGGAAATCGATTTAATGCGAAGGAATTGACATTCGATCATATTATTCCACGCAGCAAAGGTGGTATATCGTCGTGGCGTAACATTGTTGCCTGCTGCAAGCCGGACAACTTGAGGAAAGGCAGCAAGACGCCAGAGCAAGTCGGACTCAGGCTCAGGAGAAAGCCATTTGAACCGACGATACAACAGCTCGACCGTGCCGCAAAGAAGATGAAGATAATTCACGGCGAGATACATCAAACTTGGTTGGACTTTTTATATTGGGGTGAAGAGCTCGAGGCTTAATGGCGCTTGCGCTGAGTATTTGTAAAAATTACATTGCAATTACGTTGAGTGATGCATCGGGTTCGGCGTTGTTGCACAAGCCTGACGGCAAGTGATTCACTTTGCGGATCCATGCCGTTAGACGCGCTGCATGAGCAAGCCATCACCCGCCCGCTATCGCACGACGAACTGGTCCAGCTACAACGCATCGCTGCGCAAGCGGGGGTCGCTGCTGATCTGGGTGGACACGGACATAACCTGGCTTGCGCCGCGTGATGGGAGGCCTGGGAGGCCAGCGGTGTTTTCCGATGCGGCGATACAGTTCTGCCTGTCGATCAAGGTCCTGTTCAAGCTGCCGCTTCGCCAGATCGAGCCAGGTTCCGCCACTGGTTCGAGGAACCTTGGCGAGGCGGGATGGTGGCGAGCCTGCTGAAGCTGGCGGGGCTGGACTGGCCGGTGCCTGACTTTTCCACGCTGTGCCGCCGACAGAAGACCCTGGCCGTGCAGATCCCCTATCGCCGCGCCGACGGGCCGCTCAACCTGCTGGTCGACAGCACGGGCATCAAGTTCCTCGGCGACGGCGAATGGCAGGCGCGCAAGCACGGGGTGCAGGGGCGGCGCCAATGGCGCAAGGTGCATCTGGCGATGGACCCGGCCACGTCCGACATCCGCGCGGTGGAATTCACCCCTGGCCGCGACGGCGACAGCCCCGTTCTGCCCGACCTGCTCGGCCAGATCCCGGCGGACGAGAAGATCGGCACGGTCACCGCCGACGGCGCCTATGACACGCGCCGCTGCCACACCGCTATCCTCGCGCGTGAGGCCACCCCGATCATTCCGATCCGCAAGAACGGGCGGCTGTGGAAGGAAGATTGCCCGGCGGCACGCGCCCGAAACGACACCCTGCGCGCCACCCGACATTACGGTCGGGCTTTCTGGAAACGTTGGACTGGATACCACGCCCGCAGCCGGATCGAGGCGAGGATGCGCTGCCTGAAATCCTTCGGCGAACGCATCATGGCGAGAGACCCGGATCGCCAGACCGCCGAAGTCCACATCCGCGTCGCACTCATGAACCGCTTCAACGCCCTCGGCACAGCCGACATCGTCCGCCTAGCCTGAGTTGAGTGGGGGAAGGGGCAGTCACGCCTCAACCGATAGTTGCGCAACAACGCCATCGGGTTCATAATTTTCCTTTTCGGAATTTTTGAACTTCTGACGTGAATTTGGCAGGTGCGCAATGTACGTCGCTCAGATCCCCCTAGGGTCGATCCCTATAAATTTTAGATCCAGAAGATGATGATCGCGGCGAGGATGATTGCGTTGAGGAAGATGTCGCCGCATCTCTCGTAGCGGGTAGCAATGCCGCGCCAGTCCTTCAGACGACCGAAGGCATTCTCGATGCGGTAGCGCCTGCGATAAAGGCGCTTGTTGTATCTGGCCGGTTTCCTGCGTTTCTTCCTGGGCGGGATACAGGGGCGGATACTGCGGCCCTTGAGGTCGTCGCGCAACCAGTCGGCGTCATAGGCCTTGTCGCCCAGGAAGTGCTTGGCTGTAACGGCCCGGTTGCCACCGCCTTTTGATCTGGGTCTCGGACCTTAAGCTACGTCGTTATTGACGTCCTTACCGACGTCGTATCGGGGAGCTGAGATCTGTGGGTCATGTTGGGGTTCTGGGACGGGAGCGTCGCCGTAGATGGTCGGATGCCGAGAAGATTTCGGTCCTGGAGCGCGTGGGTGTCAACGGCAGGACGGTGACGGATGTCGCGCGCGAGGCCGACCTGACGCGGCAACACATCTATCAGTGGCGCCAGGAGATGCGGCGCAAGGGGCTTTGGCCTGTCTCGGGTTCGGCGCTGTTTGTGGCGGTTGACGAAGATGCCGCTGGCCGCAGCCAGCCCCTGGCACCCGGGTCGGTGCCGATGATCGAGATATTGCTGCGCAACGGTCGGCATGTTCGTTGCGCCGAGACGATCGATGACCGATCTCTTGCGCGGCTGATCCGTGTGCTGGAGGCCGTATGATCGGACCAGTTGATCCAGGCCCTGCGGTTACGCATCGCCAGGCTGAAGAAGCAGGTGTTCGGCCGGTCCTCGGAAAAGATCGAGCGCGAGATCGAGCAGCTTGAGCTGGCGCTGGAGGATCTGCTGATCGCGACGGCCGAAAGCGAGACTTCGGTCCCGGCTGACGGTCAGGGCGATGATACGCTGGAAACGTCAGCGACCGATGGCGTCTCTGACCGCCCCTCCCGCCGCCGCCCTCGGGTCTCGGACAGCACGCCGCGCGAGCGGCAGGAACTGGACCCCGGCAGGTGCTGCCCCGATTGCGGTGGCGATCTGCGTCTGGTGGGCGAGGATGTCAGCGAGATGCTGGATCTGATCGCGGCACAGTTGAAGGTCGTGCAGATCGCCCGGCTCAAGAAATCCTGCCGCCGCTGCGAACGCATGGTGCAAGTTCCGGCCCCCAGCCGCCCGATCCCCGGCAGCGTGGCAGGCGCGGGCCTGCTGGCGCATATCCTCGTCTCCAAGTTCGACGACCATCTTCCCTTGTATCGCCAGCACGAGATCTTCGCCCGGATGGGAGCGGATATCCCCGACAGCACACTGGTCGACTGGTGCGGTCGCGCCATGAAGGTGCTGGCCCCGTTGATCGAACGGATCGAGGCGGACGTGATGACCAGCGACCTGCTGCATGCCGACGATACACCGATCCGGGTGCTGGATCGTGTGGGCCGGGACAAGGGGCTGGGCAAGGGCGTGAAGAAGGGCCGGATCTGGGCCTATATCCGTGACCAGCGGCCTTGGTCGGGTGCCTCGCCCCCCGGTGCTGTCTATGCGTTTGCGCCGGATTGGAAGGAAGAACACGTCCATCGCCATCTGGCCAACACCCGCGGCATCCTGCAGGCCGATGGCTACAAGGGATATGCAAAGCTCTATGCTCCACAGCCGGATGGGGCGCACCGCCTGCAAGAGGCAGCGTGTTGGGCCCACCTGCGGCGCGACTTCCATGACGAATGGGACAAGACCAGATCCGCGATCGCCCGCGAAGCGCTCGACCGTATCGGCGCGCTCTACGACATCGAGCGGGAGATCACCGGTCATCCCGCCGCGATCCGTCTTGCCGCGCGCCAGAAGCACAGCGCCCCGAAGGTCGAGGCCTTCTTCGCCTGGTCAGAGAGCCAACTCTCGCGGATCCCCGGCAAGGGGGATCTGGCCAAAGCCTTCCGTTATGGGCTGAGCCGTCAGGACGCCTTCAGCCTGTTCTTGTCCGATGGGCGCGTGGGCATCGATAACAATCCGGCCGAGCGCGCCCTGCGCCCGATCGGCGTTGGCCGCCGTAACTGGCTCTTCGCGGGGGCCGATACCGGAGCCGAAACGTTGGCCCGGGCCATGACCATCGTTGAGACCGCCAAAATGAATGGCCTGGACCCGCAGGCCTATCTGGCCGACATTCTGGCCCGTATCCATGATCACAAGATCAACCGGCTCGACGATCTGCTGCCCTGGAACTGGTCGCCGCTGCCCTCCGCCCAGCACGAGGCCGCCTGATGGCAACCGTCACCCACGTCTGCACCCTCGACTACGTCGCAAAGATGCTGGGCGAAGACCCCGAGCTTCTCGAAGCCATCGTCTACAACGATGACAACCTGACCTACGGCGCGATCATCAGCGTCTATACCGGCCCCGATGACACCGTCACCGCCCTGACCGATGACGGTATCGACGAACTGAAAGACATGCTCAGGGACGATGATCAGAAAATCAACACCCGCATCAAGGCACTGTCGCCGCGGTAACAATCAGTCGGTTACGCTTGGCTGGCGGCAGATGGCGCAGCAACACGAGGGCACCCCGACTGTCGGCCATCTGGCCAGGAGAAAGGAAGAAGTCCAAAGGGCGCCCCTTGCCATCGCTGAGCATGTGCAGCTTAGAGTTAAGGCCGCCCTTCGTGCGCCCGATCGCCCTCGGACGATCCCTTTTTTTCGCAGGCTTGCTGCGGTGCGGTGCACTTTCAGGAAGGTGCTGTCGATCATCAGCGTGTCGCCATGGCTGCCGGGTTGCGCCAGTTCCTGAAATATGCGTGCGTAGATGCCCATTCGAGACCAGCGGGCAAACCGGTTGTACAGGGTCTTGTAGGGACCGTAGACCGAGGGTGCATCTTGCCATCGCAGCCCATACCGCTTGACGTAGATGATCCCGCTCAGCACCTTGCAGTCGTCCGATCGCGCGCGACCTCGCACCTTGGGAAAGAACGGTTGAAGCCGCCGCATCTGTTGTGCGCTCAGCCAGAAATATCGCTCGTCTCGGTTGATCATGACCACCGTGAATCACTCAACCAGCTGGCCTGCAACAGAAACTTATAGGGATGGAGCCTAACCTGAATCCTGTTGTCGGCCTGCCTGATCGTCACGTTGTTTCCAGTCAGGGGGATGCTGCTCAACCGTTATCCGGAATTTGGCAGAATGGTCCGGATGATGGCCGTGGGCAGGTTCATGGATCACGACATGCCGGGTGATGGTGCGAGCAGTTCTGATGTGAGAGAGGTTGTCCTGCGAGGGCTCAGAAGAAAGAAACCGGGCACTGAAGCCAATCGCAGGGTCACTCGTTCTGTCTTGCCGCCAGCGCAATCGCGTTGTCGAAAGAGTGCCGGCGCAGATCGGGTTCCAGCCCTTCGCCGGCAAGGGGGCCAAACGGCCCCCTTTGTGTCGCGTCACTGGTTGTCGAGTCAGGCCAGCATGCCCATCGGGTTTTCCAGATGGTTGACGATGGCCTGCAGCAGTTGTGCGCCGAGGGCGCCGTCGATGACGCGGTGATCGACCGAGAGGGTCATCGACATGACGTTGCGGATGACCACCTCGTCGCCCTCGACCACCGGGGTCTTGACGCCCGCACCGACGGCAAGGATCGCGCCGTGGGGCGGGTTGATGACGGCATCGAAGTTCTCGATCCCGAACATGCCCAGGTTGGAAATCGCGAAGCTGCCGCCCTGATATTCGTGGGGGGCCAGTTTCTTGGTCTTGGCGCGGCTGGCCAGGTCCTTCATCTCGGCGGACAGCGCCGACAGGGTCTTTTGCTGCGCGTCCTTCAGCACCGGGGTGAACAGGCCGCCTTCGATTGCGACGGCCACCGCCACGTCCGACGGTTTCAGCTTGAGGATCCGGTCGCCGGCCCAGACGGCATTGGCGTCCGGCACCTCTTGCAGGGCCAATGCGCAGGCCTTGATGATGAAGTCGTTGACCGACAGTTTCACACCGCGCGCTTCAAGCTGCTTGTTCAGCATGGCGCGGAACTTCATCAGCTCGTCCAACTTTGCGGACCGGCGCAGGTAGAAATGCGGAATGGTCTGCTTGGCCTCGGACAGCCGCGCGGCAATGGTGCGGCGCATGCCGTCCAGCGCGACCTCTTCGGTGTCGCGGTCGGCATACATCTTGAGGATGGCTTCCGCCGATGGGCCGGTGGGGGCTGCGGCTGCGGGGGCGGCCTTTGGGGTGTCAGCCGCCGCGGCGGGTCTGGCCGCGCCGGGCGTCGCGCCTTCGACATCGGCCTTGACGATCCGGCCGCGCGGGCCGGTGCCGGTGATGGCGGCAAGGTCGATGCCCTTTTCCGCTGCGATGCGACGGGCGAGGGGTGAGGCGAAGATGCGTCCGCCATCGGCCGATTTCGCAGCCGAAGGGGCCGGGGTGGCGGCTGCGGCGGGGGCTTCGGCCTTCGGGGCTTCTGCCTTGGCTTCGGCTTTGGGCGCGGGCGCGCTGCCGATATCGTCGGCGCTTTCGCCTTCCTCCAGCAGCACGGCGATGGGCGTGTTCACCTTCACACCCGCCGTGCCCTCATCGACAAGGATCTTGCCGATCTTGCCTTCGTCCACGGCCTCGAATTCCATCGTGGCCTTGTCGGTCTCGATCTCGGCGAGGATGTCGCCGGATTTGACCTCGTCGCCTTCCTTGACCAGCCATTTGGCCAGCGTGCCTTCCTCCATCGTGGGGGAGAGCGCGGGCATCAGGATTTCTGTCGGCATAACGCTTGCTCCTTAACGATAGGTGACTTTCTTCACCGCCTCGACCACCTCGGCGGCGGTGATCAGCGCGTGCTTTTCAAGATTGGCGGCATAGGGCATGGGAACGTCCTTGCCGGTGCAGTTGATCACCGGTGCGTCGAGGTAATCGAACGCGTTTTCCATGATATGGGCCGACAGGTGGTTGCCGATCGAGGCGACCGGGAAACCTTCCTCGACCGTCACCGCGCGGTTGGTCTTTTTCACCGATTCGATGATGGTGGCGTAATCGATGGGGCGCAGGGTGCGCAGGTCGATCACCTCGGCCTCGATCCCGTCCTCGGCCAGCTTGTCGGCGGCTTCCAGCGAATGGGCCATGCCGATGCCGAAGCTGATGATGGTCACATCCTTGCCGGAACGCGCGATGCGGGCCTTGCCGAAGGGGATGGTGAAGTCCTCAAGCTCTGGCACCTCGAAAGAGCGGCCATAGAGGATCTCGTTTTCAAGGAAGATCACCGGGTTCGGATCGCGGATCGCCTGTTTCAGCAGGCCCTTCGCGTCGGCTGCGGTATAGGGCATCACCACCTTCAGGCCGGGGATCTGGGCATACCATGCCGCATAATCCTGGCTGTGCTGTGCGCCCACGCGGGCGGCGGCGCCGTTCGGGCCACGGAAGACGATCGGGCAGCCCATCTGGCCGCCGGACATATAGAGTGTCTTGGCAGCCGAGTTGATGATGTGGTCAATCGCCTGCATGGCGAAGTTGAAGGTCATGAATTCGACGATGGGGCGCAGCCCGGCCAGAGCCGCGCCGGTGCCGATACCGGCAAAGCCGATTTCGCTGATCGGCGTGTCCACCACGCGACGGGGGCCATATTTGTCCAGCAAACCCTGCGAAATCTTGTAGGCGCCCTGATATTCGCCGACTTCCTCGCCCATCAGGAAAACGGTGTCGTCGCGGCCCATTTCTTCGTCCATGGCTTCGCGCAATGCCTCGCGCACGGTCATGGTCTTCATGCTGGTGCCTTCGGGCCAGTCGGGGCTGCGGTCGGGTTCGGGCGTCTTCACCTCTTCCACGGCAGAGGCGGCGGGGGCTTCGGCTTTCGCCTCGGCCGGGGTTGCGGCGGCGGGTGCGGGGGCCTTGATGTCGTCGGCGCTTTCGCCTTCCTCGACCAGCACGGCGATGGGGGTGTTGACCTTGACGCCCTGCGTGCCTTCCTCGATCAGGATCTTGCCGAGGATGCCCTCATCCACCGCCTCGAATTCCATCGTGGCTTTGTCGGTCTCGATCTCGGCGATGATGTCGCCGGATTTGACCGCATCGCCTTCCTTCTTCAGCCATTTCGCCAGCGTGCCTTCCTCCATGGTCGGCGACAGGGCGGGCATCAGGATTTCGGTTGCCATAATGTCACCCTCCCTCAGGCGTGTTCTTCGGCGCTGCCCTGCGGCAGGTCAGCGGCATAGATATCGGTCCACAGCTCATCCAGTGCCGGTTCCGGGCTTTCCTTGGCGAATTCGGCCGAATCGTTGACGATATCCTTGATGTCCTTGTCGATGGCCTTCAGGTCGTCCTCGGTCGCGTGCTTGCCTTGCAGCAGCAGTTCGCGCACATGCTCGATGGCGTCGCGTTCGTCGCGCATCTTCTGGACCTCTTCGCGGGTGCGGTATTTCGCCGGATCCGACATGGAATGGCCGCGATAGCGATAGGTCATCACTTCGAGGATATAGGGCCCCTTGCCCGCGCGGCAGTGGGCGACGGCCTTTTCACCGGCAGCCTTGACCGCCAGCACATCCATGCCATCGACCTGTTCGCCGGGGATGCCGAAGGCCTCGCCCCGACCATAGAGCGTGTTCGATCGGGTCGAACGCTTCATCGAGGTGCCCATGGCATATTGGTTGTTTTCAATGACGAAAATCACCGGCAGATCCCAGATGACGGCCATGTTATAGGTCTCATAGACCTGACCCTGGTTCGCCGCGCCGTCACCGAAATAGGTGAAGGTCACATTGTCATTGCCCAGATACTTGTCGGCCAGTGCCAGCCCGGCACCCAGCGGCACCTGAGCGGCAACGATACCGTGCCCGCCATAAAAATGCTTTTCGCGGCTGAACATGTGCATGCTGCCGCCCTTGCCCTTGGAATAGCCACCCTCGCGCCCGGTCAACTCGGCCATGACGCCGCGCGCCTCCATGCCGCAGGCCAGCATATGGCCGTGGTCGCGATACGAGGTGATGCGCTTGTCGCCTTCCTTGGCGCAGGCTTCCAGCCCGACGACGACGGCCTCTTGTCCGATATAGAGGTGACAGAAGCCACCGATCAGACCCATGCCATACAATTGGCCGGCCTTTTCCTCGAATCGGCGGATCAGCAGCATGTCGCGATAGTATTGGAGCAACTCGTCCTTGGATGTGTTGGACGGCGCCTCCTTGCCGGCGGCGGGTTTCCTGGCCATGCGGGCATTCCTCCTCGGTGTGGCTCGGGATAGTTCAGCGTTAAACTATCCCTAGCGCATCAAAATGCGGGGTGCAATCCGCCTGTTTCCAGACCTGTAAAGATGCCTTTCAGCGCAGGATCACCTCGTCCGAGCGGATCATGCCCAGCACCTCGCGCACGCGTTCGTCCAGCAAATCAAGGTCCAGAAAGTCGTCGGACAGGCGGCGGGTCAGGTTGCGCATCTGATCGACCTCGGTTTTCAGCCGGTCGCGCTCGGCCTCCAGTTCGGTGATCTCGGATTCGATCTGCACCCGCCGCAGGATCCCTGAAGGGCCCTGCACGGCGGCAAAGGCGAAATAAAGGCCCAGAAAGAAGGTCACCCCGAACAGGATCAGGGAGCCGATGGAGAAGCGCTGCGTCATGGGTCTGCCCGTTTTTTCGCGATCATGCCACAGGGCGCGGGGCAGGGGAATCCCGGAAAGCCCGCGATCAGGCGCGGTCGCGGAACAATGCCTGAAGCCGCGCGGCCTCGTCCTGCAAGCCCCAGGGCGCATTGTGGATGAACATGCCCGAACCGATCATCGAATGGCCGGGCCGGGCGGCGGGAAAGGTCACCTCGGACAGCAGCGCGTCGGGATGGGCGTCCTGCAAGGCGGCGATCATCGGCTGGTGGCGGCCATCGGTCAGGATCGGATACCACAGCGCGATCACGCCGACATTCCATTTGCGCGCGATCTTTTCGATGAAGCGCGGCAGGTTGGCGTAATCGGCCTTGATCTCGAAACTGGGATCGATCAGCAGCATCCCCCGGCGCGGCGTGGGCGGGCAGACCGCCTGCGCCATCTGGAACCCATCCTGATGATGCAGCGTGGCAAAGGGCAGATTCGCCGCCAGCGCCGCATGTTCGGCGGGGTGCAGTTCGGCCAGATGTATCGCGTCGCCGGGGCGTTGGAAATGCGCGGCGATCAGCGGCGAGCCGGGATAGGCGTCGGTCCCATGCGTCGCCCGCACCGCATCAAGCGCCCGCATCAGCGGATGGTCGGCAGGCAGCCAGCCCTCATCCTCGGCCCGGGCAATGCCTGCCGCCGCCTCTCCGGTCTTGCGCGATTCGGCGCTGTTCAGGCGATAGAGCCCGCGACCGGCATGGGTTTCCAGATAGCTGAGGGGCTTGTCCTTGCGGGTCAGGTAATCCAGCGCCGCCGCCAGCAGCGCGTGCTTGTGCAGATCGGCAAGGTTTCCGGCGTGATAGGCGTGCTGATAGCTGAGCATGACCCATGCCATAGCCCCACGTCGGGCAAAGCGGAAGCACGAAATTCAGGGGGCTGAAATGAAGAAGCGGCGGCACCCAGGGAGGAGGAGGGGTGCCGCCGCACAACGCTGGCCCAGGGAGGAGGAGGGGCCGCGTATGGGGCGCGGTAACGACCAGGGAGGAGGAGGGTCCTTACCGCTTGTAACTGCCCCGGGGAGGAGGAGAGGGGCGTTACATCCGTTTGCCGCAGATAGGGCGGCTATTTTTTGCGGCGACCTCTGGGAGGAGGAGCGAGGCCGCCGCTGGCGAACCGGACCCGAGGGAGGAGGAGTGGGTGCTGTTCGTGTTCTTTGGGCGACACCCTCGGGGAGGAGGAGAGAGGGTGTCGCCGGTTCCAGCCCCTGGGAGGAGGAGGGGGGCGGGAATTCGAATTCCTTAGTTGGAACCCCAGGCGGCTTCGCGTGCCAGACCGGGGATCATCGACCGGCTGATGCCGAGGTCTTGAAGATCACGCGCGGTCAGGGCATTCAGTTCGCGGACCGTCTGACGATAGACAGCGCGGCGAGCCCGGTTTTCCTGCATGCGCTGAATCGCGCTCAGCAGACGGCCAGCAAGGCCGGTTTCGGCGGCGGCAGCATTTGCTTGGGCGATGACAGCCATTTCCGTATCCTTTCACATCTCATCTTCGCACCGTTCCCGGATGGCCCGGTGCTGTGAGAACAAGATGGCCCTTTTGCTGCGAATGCACAACGATTGTTTCAGTAATGCTGCCATGCAGCAATCGCATGACTGGTGCTGACCTATACACCTGTTTGTTACTGAAATCTTAACAGAAAATTATGCTATATTTTCCGATAGCGGTAACGAAACGATGCGGAATCGCTTGTTTTTGAAGGTGTTTCGAAAGCACTGCGGCAGGCCGCCGCAGGGGGTGGTTGTGGCCCCTTGCGCTATGCTTCATGCTGTGGGCGACATAAGCAGCAAGGCCAATGACATGACTGTGACACGCGAAGTTGTCCTAGGGGAAATATCCGGATTCACCCTGCCGGACGGCCGAAGCCTTGGAGAGGCGGATCTGGTGCGGGCCCTGACCGTCGATGGTGGCACGGTGCGATTCGTGCTGGAGGTCGCCGATGCCGCCGCCGCCCGCGCCATCGCCCCGGTCGAGGAAGAGGTCCGTCGCCGCCTGCTGGAACTGCCCGGTATAGAAAAGGTGCAGATCGTGACCACCGCCGCAGCCGGGGCCGCGCCGGCGCGAAGCTCGGGCGGGCAGGGGCAGGCGCCTTCGCTGAAACTGGGCGGCCATCCGACCGCGCAGGCCGGGCCGCAGCCGATTCCCGGCGTCAGGCACATCATCGCCGTCGGTTCGGGCAAGGGCGGGGTGGGCAAATCCACCGTCACCTCTAATCTGGCGGTGTCGCTGGCGCGGGCCGGGCTGAAGGTCGGTTTGCTGGACGCCGATATATATGGCC
Source organism: Paracoccus alcaliphilus (assembly GCF_028553725.1). NCBI lineage: Bacteria > Pseudomonadati > Pseudomonadota > Alphaproteobacteria > Rhodobacterales > Paracoccaceae > Paracoccus > Paracoccus alcaliphilus. The sequence goes on along the minus strand of NZ_CP067124.1, from coordinate 3,470,932 downwards.
CCTCGCAGCCGCAGATGATGGGCGTGTCAGAGCGCCCGGCCAGCCCGGACGGGCAGCGGATCGAGCCATTGCATGCCCACGGCGTGACCATGATGTCGATCGGGCTGATGCTGAAACCGGGCGAGGCCGTCGTCTGGCGCGGGCCGATGCTGATGGGCGCGATGCAGCAATTGCTGCAACAGGTGATGTGGGGAGAGCTGGACATCCTGCTGATCGACCTGCCGCCCGGCACCGGAGATGTGCAGCTGAGCCTGTGCCAGAAGGCGGCGGTCACAGGGGCGATCATCGTTTCGACCCCGCAGGATGTGGCGCTGCTGGATGCGCGCCGGGCCATCGACATGTTCGTCAAGCTGAAGACGCCGGTTCTGGGCATGGTCGAGAACATGTCCGTCTATGTCTGTCCCAATTGCGGGCACGAGGCGCATCTGTTCGGGCATGGCGGCGTGCGGGCCGAGGCCGAGGCGCTGGGTGTGCCGCTGCTGGCCGAGATCCCGCTGCAACTGGAGGTCCGGCTGGCCGCCGATTCGGGGCGTCCGATCGCGCTGGACGACGGTATCGTCGCCGATGCCTATGCCGATCTGGCCCGCAAGCTGGTCGGGATGGGAATCGTCTGACGGGGCCCGCGGGCCGTCATCCGGGAATGAATGGGAAAGCTGGGAAAGCGCGCCACCACGGCGCGTTTTTTCATCTCGGCTTCGTGATTCGCCGTGATTCGCTGGGTCCAATCCGTGAACATGTGGTTAGCGCCCGCAGGCTAGGCGCGACAAATGGCGGAAAGTCGCTTTCGCATGGGATTTTATGCCACAGTCCCGTATGTCTATATATTGTGTGTAATTGATATAAAATTACCAAAAATTGCGCTTATCTGGTTTTCCGGGCATTGTTTTCCCGAATATTGAACCGAACGGATCAGCGGCAAAGACTGTCCGTCGCGAACAATACCGTTGCTTCCCTGAAATTCCCATGTCACAACGGAATCACGAAAGCGGGCAGTGCAAGGGGCGACAAGACCCCGGCGAAGGCGAAGCAGGCTTCATACAGGCACCCGTTTTCCAATATCGACCCGGCCGCGCGTGCGAGCAGCACCTCCCCCAGGTGGCGCGCGAAGGCAACGGGCAACCCCGCAAAGTCGGGGCCCAGTCATGGGAACGAGGGCGGCGGATCGGGCAGTGGCAGCGGCCCGATCCGCCTTTTCTTTTTCGGGCGGGCGGAAAAGACAGGACAGTGAGGGCGGGCGCAAGGTGGCGCGGAAATTCAGAGGCACCGAAACCGTCAAGGTCGATGGCAAGGGTCGCATGTCGATCCCTGCACGGCTGCGTCGTGTTTTCGACGCCGGCGATCCCGGCCTCACCTCGGCCAATACCGGGCGCACCCAGCTTGTTGCCGTCTATGGCCCCGACTGGTGGAACTGGATCGAACTTTACACCATCGAAGCCATCGAAGAGATCGACGAACAGATTGACCGCCTGACCCGCGGCAGCCAGGAACGGCGCTGGCTGGAACTGCTGATGAACGGCCAGTCCACCGATCTGGAGATCGACCGCGAAGGCCGTCTGGTCCTGCCGCAGAAGCTGCGCGAAAAGCTGGGCTTTTCCGAGGGCGCCGAGACGATCTTCGAATCGCGTGGCGACTATATTCAGGTCTATCACCCCGACACGCGCCCGAAGGACGTTCAGGCGCTGGAGGATTTCGCGGCCCAGCATGGCCCCGATTTCGACCCCCGCGCCTTCTTGCAGCAGACGGACGAGGGTTAGCACATGGCCGATCCGCATATCCCCGTCCTGCTGAAGCCGCTTCTCAGGGCGGTCGAACCCGTCTCGGGCCTGTGGGTGGATGGCACTTTCGGCGCAGGCGGTTATGCGCGCGGGCTGTTGCAGGCGGGCGCGGCGCAGGTGATCGGCATTGACCGCGACCCCGCCGTGTTCGGCATGGCCGCCGGTTGGGCCGGGGAATATGGCGACCGGCTGCGGCTGGTCGCGGGCACGTTTTCCGAACTGGACGAGTTGGCCGGTCAGCCCGTCGATGGCGTGGTGCTGGATCTGGGCGTCAGCTCGATGCAGCTGGATCAGGCCGAGCGCGGGTTTTCCTTTCTGCGCGACGGGCCGCTGGACATGCGGATGGGGCAGGTGGGACCATCCGCCGCCGATCTGCTGAACACGGCGGATGAGGCGCTGATCGCCGATGTGCTGTATCACTATGGCGAGGAACGCGCCTCGCGCCGGATTGCGCGGGCCATCGTGGCGGCGCGGCCCTTGCAGCGGACGGCGGAACTGGCGGAACTGGTGGCCTCTTGCCTGCCGCGCCCCAAGCCGGGGCAGAGCCATCCGGCGACCCGCAGCTTTCAGGCCATCCGCATCTGGGTGAATGACGAATTCCGGCAACTGGTCGAGGGGCTGGCCGCCGCCGAACGGGCGCTGAAACCCGGCGGCAGGCTGGCGGTGGTCAGCTTTCATTCGCTGGAGGACCGGATCGTCAAGCGTTTCATGCAGGCGCGGTCCAACAGCGCCGGTGGCGGCAGTCGCTATGCGCCCGAAACGGTGCAGACGCCCGCCGCCTTCACGCTGCCCTTCCGCCGCGCCGTGGGTGCCGATGATGCGGAACTGGCGGGCAATCCGCGCGCGCGCTCGGCCTTGCTGCGGGTGGCGATCCGCACCGACGCGCCCGCCGCCTCGGCCGATGAGGCGATGCTGGCCATGCCACGCCTGCCGGGAAAGGAGTCCAGCTGATGCGCACATTGATCTGGCTGGGTTGCATCCTGACGGTGATGGGTCTGGCCTTCTGGGCCTATCGCGAGAATTACCGCACGCAGGCCGCGATCAGCGAAATGTCGCAGATCCGCCGGGAAATCGCGTTGATGCGCGACGATCTGGGCGTGCTGAGGGCCGAATGGGCCTATCTGAACCGCCCGACGCGGCTGCGCGAGCTGGTGGACCTGAATTTCGACCGCCTGCAACTGATCCCGATGCGGGCCGGCCAGTCCGTTGAACTGGACAATATTGATTATCCTGCCCCGCCGCCCCCGCCCGAGGCAGACGACCAATCCGATTCCGAGGAGCAACAGCCATGATCCGCACCCCTTTGCGCCCGCTGGCCCGCATCCTTCGTGCCCGCGAGCGCGGCGAGAACCCCGACGATATCGAGGCCGAGAACCGCCGGCTGCGTCACGAACGCATTCAGGCCCGCGCGCAGCGCCGGTCGGAAATGCGCGTGGTGCTGATGGCAAGCTGCTTCATTCTGGCCTTTGCGACGGTAGGCGTGCGCATGGGGGTCATGGCCTCGTCCGATCCCAGCGAGCCGCGCTCTCAGGTGTCCAGCGCGCAGATCATGTCGCAACGTGCCGACATCACCGACCGTGAGGGGCGGGTGCTGGCGACCAATCTGCTGACCCATTCGGTCTATGCCCATCCGCATCAGATGGTCGATCCCATCGGCGCCGCGCAGGGGCTGGCGCGCATCTTTGACGATCTGGATCAGGAACGGTTGATCCGCGAATTCACCGGCGACCGCAAATTCCTGTGGATCAAGCGCAAGATCAGCCCCGAACAGATGCAGGCCGTCCATGATCTGGGCGAGCCGGGCCTGCTGTTCGGCCCGCGAGAGATGCGCATCTATCCCAACGGCCATGTCGCCAGCCATATCCTTGGCGGCTCGGGCTTTGGCAACGAAGGCGTCAACAGCGCCGAGGTGGTCGGCGTCGCGGGCGTCGAAAAGGCGTTCGACGGCTGGCTGCGCGATCCCGCGAATGAAGGCGCGCCGCTGGCCCTGTCGATCGACCTTGCCGCGCAATCGGCGATGGAAGAGGTTCTGGCCTCGGGCATGAAGCTGATGAACGCCAAGGGCGCCGGCGCCGTGCTGATGGAAATCAGGACGGGCGAGATCGTGGCGATGACCAGCCTGCCCGATTTCGACCCCAACGACCGGCCCCGGCCATTGCTGACCGGCGATGCCTCGGACAGCCCGCTGTTCAACCGGATCGTGCAGGGGCAATACGAGCTGGGCTCGACCTTCAAGATCTTCCCGGTGGCGCAGGCGCTGGATCTGGGGCTGATCAACCCCAACAGCGGCATCAACACCTCCAGCCCGATGCGGATCGGCAAATACCGCATCAACGATTTCTCGAATTACGGGCCGCAGCTGTCGGCCACCGACGTGATCGTGAAATCCTCGAACGTGGGGACGGTGCGGATCGCGCAGATGATCGGGGTCGAGCGGCAGAAGGCCTTTCTCGAGGATCTGGGCTTCTTCGATCCGACCGAGATCGAGATGGTCGAGGCCCCCACCGGCAAGCCGCTGGTTCCGCGGCGCTGGCCCGCGGTGACATCGGCGACGGTGTCCTTTGGTCACGGTCTTGCCGCCAGCCCGCTGCATCTGGCCGCCGCCTATGCCACCATCGCCAATGGCGGCAGGAAGGTGACGCCGACGCTGGTGCATGGCCGCCAGCGCCCCGAGGGCGAACAGGTCCTGTCCACCAGCGCCGCCAACATGGCCGTCAGCATGTTGCGTCAGGTGGTCACGCGCGGCACCGGCCGCACCGCCGAGATCGAGGGCTTCGAGATCGCGGGCAAGACCGGCACCGCCGACAAGCCGCGACCCAGCGGCGGCTATTACCGTGATCGCAACGTGGCGACCTTTGCCTCGGTCTTTCCGGCCAGCAATCCGCAATATGTCATGATCGTCACCATGGACGAGCCTTCGGTGCAGGGTCTGTCGGGCGAAAGCCGGACGGCGGGCGCCACCGCCGTGCCCGTCGCCGCCGAATTGCTGCGCCGTCTTGCGCCGCTGATCGGGCTGGAACCCAAGGTTGACGAAATTCTGCCGACGATCACGCCGCGCTTTCAGCCTCGTGTTGAACCGCCGGCATCGGATGAGATAAAGCTCGTCGCAAATCAATGACGGGTGGCATGGTGAGGCAAGGCGCAAAAAAGCTGTCGCAGCTGGGATTGCGGGCAAGGGACGGGCGCGACCCCGATATCACCGGCCTGGCGCTGGACAGCCGCAGCGTCCGGCCCGGCCATCTGTTCGCCGCGTTGCCGGGATCGGCCATGCACGGGGCCGAGTTCATCCCCTATGCCCTGCGGATGGAGGCCGGGGCCATCCTGACCGACCGCGCCGGTGTCGAGATGGCGGCAGATGCGCTGTCGGGCTGGGACGGCGCGCTGATCGTGGCCGAGGACCCGCGCGCCGCGCTGGCGGGCGCCGCCGCCCTGTGGTTCGAGGCCCAGCCCGAACATGTGGTCGCCATCACCGGCACGTCGGGCAAGACCTCGGTCGCCAGCTTTACCCGCCAGATCTGGCAGGCGCTGGGGCACAAGGCGATCAGTCTGGGCACGATGGGGGTCGAGGGCGATTTCCACGCCCCGCTGGCCCATACCACGCCCGATCCGCTGACCCTGCACCGCATCCTGTCCGATGCCGTCGAGGCGGGCGTGACCCATGCCGCGATGGAGGCCTCCAGCCACGGTCTGGATCAGCGCCGTCTGGACGGGGTGCGCGTCGATGCCGCCGCCTTCACCAATTTCAGCCAGGATCATCTGGATTACCACGCGGGCTTTGACGAATATTTCGCCGCCAAGGCGCTGCTGTTCACCCGTATTCTGGAAGAGGGCGCCGGGGCCGTCATCAATATCGACAGCGAGCGTGGCCGCCAGATGGCCGGGATCGCGGGCGAACGTGGTGCGGCGCTGACCACCATCGGCAACGGACCCGAGGCCGACCTGCGGATTCTGGGCCAGCGTTACGACGCGACCGGGCAGGATCTGCGGTTTTCCTGCGACGGGCAGGCGCATCTGGTGCGGCTGCCGCTGATTGGCGGCTTTCAGGCCGAAAACGTGCTGGCGTCAGCGGGGCTGGCTATGGCGGCGGGCGATCCGCGCGATCGGGTCCTGTCGGTGCTGCCGCAGTTGCAGACCGTTCGCGGCCGGATGCAGCTGGTCGCGCAGCGCGAAAACGGCGCGGCGGTTTTCGTCGATTACGCCCACAAACCCGGCGCGCTGATCGCCGCCCTGCAATCGCTGCGCCCGCATGTGATGGGCCGGATCATCGTCGTTTTCGGTGCGGGCGGCGACCGCGACCGGGGCAAGCGGCCGCTGATGGGGCAGGCCGCGCGCGACTTTGCCGATGTGGTGATGGTCACCGACGACAATCCCCGCAGCGAAGACCCCGCCGCCATCCGCGCGCAGATCATGGCCGCAGCCGGTCCCGACGCGACCGAGATCGGCGACCGGGCCGAGGCGATCCTGCGCGGCGTCGATGCGCTGCAACCGGGCGATGCGCTGCTGATCGCGGGCAAGGGGCACGAGACCGGCCAGATCGTCGGGCAGGATGTCTATCCCTTCGACGACGCCGAACAGGCGTCAGTGGCCGTCGCCGCGCTGGATGGCCGGATATGAGCCTGTGGACCGCAGGTGATGCCGCCGCCGCCACGGGTGGGCGGGCGCAGGGCGACTGGGTCGCGGATGGCGTGTCCATCGACACCCGCACGATTCAGCCGGGCGATCTGTTCGTGGCGCTTCAGGCCGCGCGGGATGGTCATGATTTCGTGGCGCAGGCGCTGGAAAAGGGCGCGGCCGCCGCGCTGGTCAACCGCATCCCCGAAGGCGTGGCCCATGACGCGCCGCTGCTGATCGTGCCGGATGTGCTGCGCGGGCTGGAAGATCTGGGCCGCGCAGGCCGCGCCCGGACGCAGGCGAAGGTGGTCGCCATCACCGGCTCGGTCGGCAAGACCTCGACCAAGGACATGGCGCGGGTGGCACTGACCGGGCAGGGCCGCATCCACGCCGCCGAGGCCAGCTATAACAACCATTGGGGTGTGCCGCTGACGCTGGCACGGATGCCCCGCCACACCGATTTCGCCATCGTCGAGATCGGCATGAGCCATCCGGGAGAGATCGCGCCCCTGTCGCGCATGGCCCGCCCGCATGTCGCCCTGATCACCACCGTCGCCGCCGCCCATCTGGAAGCTTTCGGCGCCCTCGACGGCATTGCCCGCGAAAAGGGCGCGATCTTTGACGGCCTGCAACCGGTCGGCAGCGCCATCATCCCCGAGGACCTGCCTGTCACCGGCCTGCTGCGCGACTGCGCCGACAAGGCCGGGGCCATCGTCGTGGGCTTTGGCCGCGACGGCATGGCGCGACTGATCCATGCCCGGCCCGCCGATGGGGTGCTGTCCTGCCGCGCCCGGATCGCGGGAAAGGTGTTCGATTTCACCCTGCGCACCACCGGCACCCATTTCGCGATGAACGCGGTCGGCGTGCTGGCCGCGCTGTCCTCTGCCGGGGCGGATGTGGCCGAGGCCGCCCGCCGCCTGATCGACTGGCACCCCCCCAAAGGGCGTGGCGGAGTCGAGGATATCGCGGGCCTGCGCCTGATCGACGACGCCTTCAACGCCAATCCAACCTCGCTTTCGGCGGGGCTGTCCACGCTGACGGGGCTGACGGGCGGGCGCCGCATCGCTATTCTGGGCGACATGCTGGAACTCGGCCCCGAAGAACTGGCGATGCACCGCGCACTGGCCGACGATCCCGCCATGGCGCAGGTCGATCTGGTCCATGCGGCGGGGCCAAGGATGCAGCACCTCTACGACGCGCTGCCGCCCGAAAAACGCGGGCTCTGGACCGAGACCGCAAGCGAACTTGCCGCGCGCGCGTCCGAACTGGCCGGTCCGGGCGATATCGTTCTGGTCAAGGGCTCGAAATCCTCGCTGATCTCGGTGGTGGTCGAGGCCCTGCGAAAATCCTTTCACATCCCGACACCTTTGAAATGACGGCACGCCTTGATGCGAGGACATGACGAATGCTCTATTGGCTGAGCGGCCTTTCCGAAGGGGGCGACCTCTTCAACCTGTTTCGCTATATCACGTTCCGGGCGGGGGCGGCGTTCTTCACCGCGCTGATCTTCGGCTTCATCTTCGGACGCCCCCTGATCGAGCATCTCAGGCGCAAGCAGAAACGCGGCCAGCCGATTCGCGATGACGGACCCGAGGGGCATTTCGTCAAGGCAGGCACGCCCACGATGGGCGGGCTGCTGATCCTGTCGGCGCTGTTCGTCTCGACCCTGCTCTGGGCGCGACTGGACAACGGCTATATCTGGATCGTGCTGCTGGTGACGGCAGGCTTCGGCGCCATCGGCTTTGCCGACGATTACGCCAAGGTCAGCAAGCACAACACCAAAGGTGTGTCGGGCAAGGTGCGCATGGGGCTGGGACTGGTGCTGGCACTGGTGGCCAGCGCATGGGCGATGTGGCTGCATCCCGCCGGGCTGACCGGACAGCTGGCCCTGCCGGTCTTCAAGGACGCATTGATCAATCTGGGCATCTTCTTCGTCCCCTTCGGCATGATCGTCATCGTCGGCGCGGCGAATGCGGTCAACCTGACGGACGGGCTGGACGGGCTGGCGATCATGCCGGTGATGATCGCGGCGGCGACACTTGGCGCCATCGCCTATACGGTCGGGCGTGTCGATTTCACCAACTATTTGGGCGTCCACCACGTTCCCGGCACGGGCGAGATCTTGGTCTTTGCCGCCGCCCTGATCGGTGGCGGCCTCGGCTTCCTGTGGTATAACGCCCCGCCCGCCGCCGTCTTCATGGGCGATACCGGCTCGCTCGCCCTCGGCGGCGCACTTGGCGCCATCGCCGTCGTCACCAAACACGAGATCGTCCTGGCCATCGTCGGCGGGCTCTTTGTGGTCGAGGCGCTCAGCGTCATCATTCAGGTGCTTTACTTCAAGCGCACCGGCAAGCGCGTCTTCCTGATGGCCCCGATCCACCACCATTTCGAAAAACAGGGCTGGGGAGAGGCGCAGATCGTCATCCGCTTCTGGATCATCGCGCTGATTCTGGCACTCATAGGCCTTGCCACGCTGAAGGTTCGGTGATCCTCATCTTTGGTGCATAAATATCCTCGGGGGGTCCGGGGGGCGAAGCGCCCCCGGCACGGCCCCGGTGCAAGTGAAAGGCTCAGGACATGATCCCGGTTCAGGCTGTCGAAGGTCAGACCATCGCCGTTCTCGGCCTTGGCCGTTCAGGCCGGGCGACGGCAGCCGCTCTGGCGGCGGGTGGCGCGCAGGTCGTCGCATGGGATGACGGCGCCGATACGCGGCAGGCGGCCGAGGCCGAAGGCCTGCGCATCGCCGACCTGACCCGGGACGCGAACTGGCACGGGGTGACCGCGCTGATCACCAGCCCCGGCATTCCGCATCTTTATCCGGCGCCGCATCCGGCGATCCTCAAGGCATGTCAACTGGGGATTCCGGTCGATAATGATATCGGGCTGTTCTTTCGCAGCTATGCCACCGAGGATTGGCAGGGATTCGACCGCACGCCGAAGGTGATCGCGGTCACTGGCTCGAACGGGAAATCGACGGTGACGGCGCTGATCCATCATATCCTGCAAGAGGCCGGCCGTCCCACCCAGATGGGCGGGAATATCGGCACGGGCGTGCTGTCGCTGGAGCCGGCCTGCGACGGAGAGGTCGTGGTGCTGGAGCTGTCCAGCTATCAGACCGATCTGGCCCGGTCGCTGACCCCGGATGTCGCCGTCTTCACCAATCTGTCGCCGGATCATCTGGACCGGCATGGCGGGCAGGGCGGCTATTTCGCGGCCAAGCGGCGGCTGTTTGCGGAAGGCGGGCCGGATCGCGCGGTGATCGGCGTCGATGAGGTCGAGGGGATGTTTCTGGCCGGTCAGATGCAGATGGGGCCTGCCGACGACCGGGTCATCCGGGTGTCGTCGGGGCAAAAGCTGGATCAGGCGGCCTGGTCGGTTTTCGCCCGCAAGGGATATCTGGCCGAATATCGCAAGGGGCGGCAGGCGGGTTCGATCGATCTGCGCGCGATCACCGGATTGCCGGGCGAGCATAACCACCAGAATGCCTGCGCCGCCTATGCGGCCTGCCGCGCGGTGGGGCTGGCCCCGCGTCAGATCGAGGCTGCGTTTCACAGCTTCCCGGGCCTTCCCCATCGCAGCCAGACCGTGGCCGAGATCGGTGGTGTCCGCTATGTCAACGATTCCAAGGCGACCAATGTCGATGCGGCGCTGAAGGCGCTGAACGCCTTTGAGCGCATCCGCTGGATCGCCGGAGGAATGGGTAAGGATGGCGGTATTTCATTGCTTGCCCCGGCATTGGGACGGGTCGCGAAAGCCTATCTGATCGGTCATTCGGCGCGCGATTTTGCGCTGCAACTGGGCGATACGCCCTATGAGATCGCCGAGACGCTGGATCAGGCGGTGGCACATGCCAGTGCCGATGCCGCGTCGGGCGACACCGTTCTGCTGGCACCCGCCGCGGCCAGTTTCGACCAATATCCGAATTTCGAGAAACGCGGCGAGCACTTCATGGAACTGGTCGAGGCGCTTGCGGGGTGACCGTCGGAGGCCGTGCCGGGGGCGCTTCGCCCCCCGGACCCCCCGAGGATATTTGTACACCAAAGATGCCGGGTGTCAGGTCCAGCTGGGCGGACGTTTTTCCAGGAAGGCGGAGATGCCCTCATCCGTATCGGGCAACATGATGTTTTCGCACATGGTCTGGCCGGTCTGGGTATAGGCGTCGGCGAGGCCCTTGCGCAGCTGGTCATAGAAGGCGCGTTTGCCCAGCCGCACCGCTGCGGGAAGTTTGGCGGCGACGGTGCGTGCCAGTTCCATCGTGGTTTCGACAAGCTGGTCAGCAGGGACAATGCGGTTGATCAGGCCCAGTTCCCGGGCGCGGTCGGCTTGGATGAATTCGCCGGTGGTCAGCATCTCGAACGCCGCCTTGGCGGGGATGGCGCGGGTCAGTGCGACCATGGGCGTCGAGCAGAACAGGCCGATATTGACGCCATTGACGCCGAAGCGGGTGCCCTCGGCGGCAATAGCCATGTCGCAGGATGCGACGAGCTGGCAGCCTGCCGCGGTGGCGATGCCCTGAACCTCGGCGATGACCGGCTGGGGCAGGGCG